>NZ_SJZH01000079.1:0-363 GCF_004959785.1 Tabrizicola sp. YIM 78059 | reverse complement strand
GGGGGGCCGGGTCTGACGTGCTGGACGGCGGCGCGGGGTCGGACTGGGCAAGCTGGGCCGGCACGACCGCAGCCCTGCGGGTCGATCTGGAGGATGCGTCACGGAACACGGGGGCAGCTGCGGCGAAGGTGCTGATCTCGGTCGAGAACGTGATCGGGGGCACGGGGGCGGACACGCTTCTGGGCGACGGGGGCGCGAACGGGCTGATCGGGGGCGCGGGCAATGACCGGCTCGAGGGGCGGGGAGGCGATGACACGCTGTACGGCGGCGCGGGCAACGACTGGCTGGACGGCGGCGCCGGGGACGACCGGCTGGAGGGCGGGGATGGCGCCGACACGCTGTATGGCGGGGCGGGGTCGGACG
>NZ_SJZH01000078.1:0-382 GCF_004959785.1 Tabrizicola sp. YIM 78059 | reverse complement strand
ACGGGCGCCTCCACGGCTTCCGCTTCAAGGACTGGGCTGACTTCAAGTCCTGCCTGCCCTCGCAGACACCGGGGCCAACCGATCAACCCATCGGCACCGGCACGGGGTCGGCCACCCAGTTCCAACTGGCCAAGCGCTACTCCTCCGGCGCGCAGTCCTGGACACGCGCGATCACCAAGCCCGTCGCCGGAACCGTGACCATCGCCCTGAACGGCACGCCGCAGGCCTCCGGCTGGTCCGTTTCCACAACCAGCGGTCTCATTACCTTCACCACGGCCCCTGCCGCTGGCGTCGCTATCACCGCAGGCTTCGAATTCGACGTCCCCGTCCGCTTCGACACTGACACCCTCGACGTCACCCTCGACCTCGAACGCCTCGGGTC
>NZ_SJZH01000077.1:0-382 GCF_004959785.1 Tabrizicola sp. YIM 78059 | reverse complement strand
TGCAGGAACTGCGGAAAGCCAAGGACCTGACGCAGGTGCAGCTTGCCGAAGCCCTCGGCATCCAGCAGGCGACCGTCGCGAAGTACGAGCGCCAGAGCGATCTGCTCCTGTCGACCTTGTCGAGCTACGTGCGCGCGATGGGCGGCTCGCTCAAGCTCATGGTCGAGTTTCCCGGCAAGGCACCTGTGGCGCTCGAGGGGCTCGGCGAGACCGAGGAGCCGCGCCGCCGCCGTCGTGCCGCGCGCGACGACGGGCGCGCTGCCGCCCGCGCATGATCATCCGATCCGCCCCTCCACCCAGTTCGCCACGATCAGCCCCGGTACGCTGTCCAATGCCCGGTCGGCATCCCGCGCCAGGTCCAGCCGCTTCGGCAGCTTGACCT
>NZ_SJZH01000076.1:0-397 GCF_004959785.1 Tabrizicola sp. YIM 78059 | reverse complement strand
GCTGGACGGCGGCGCGGGCAACGATGTGCTTTACGGCGGGGCGGACGCGGACGGCCTGTATGGCGGGGCGGGCAACGATCTGCTTCACGCGGGCGATGGTGCCGACCGCCTTTTTGGCGGCGACGGCAACGACACGCTGTTGGCCGGGGCAGGCGCCCAATGGCTGGAGGGTGGGGCGGGCATCGACCTGGCCAGCTATGCCGGCGCGAATTCGGGTGCAGAGATCGACCTTGGCGATCCGAGGCGCAATGCGGGGGCGGCGGCGGGCCATGTGCTGGTCGGGATCGAGGCGGTGACCGGGACACGGTTCGCCGACCGGATCGCCGGGGACGCGGGGGCGAACACGCTGCGCGGCGAGGGCGGCTCGGACCATCTGATCGGGGGTGGCGGGAACGAC
>NZ_SJZH01000075.1:0-419 GCF_004959785.1 Tabrizicola sp. YIM 78059 | reverse complement strand
CGTGCGGTCGGCGGCAATCGCCGCGCCGATGCTGGCGCAGAGTGTGTCGAACGCGGTATCACGGGCAGCACCCTGAACGACCGCCTCGATCTCGGCACGGTGCTGGTAGTGGTAGCGCAGCGGCGACAGCGTCACTTCCGGCTCCCCCGGTTCGCCGTCGCGCAGGATCAGCAGGCCTGCGGCGGGCACGCGCTCGGGCAAGACGTCGCCGCGCAGGGCGGTGGCGGGCAGCGCCGAAAGCCGCGCGTGCAGCGCGGCAAGGATGGTTTCGCGGGGGGTGGGCATCGCTCTGCTCGGGCAGTTCTTGCCAGATTAATGCCTCGGGGCTATATAGCTTCCAAGACATGAGGATCGTATGTCGTGGACCGTCTCGTTTGCCGAAGAGTTCGAACCGGAGTTCGACGCACTCCCACCGGAGG
>NZ_SJZH01000074.1:0-441 GCF_004959785.1 Tabrizicola sp. YIM 78059 | reverse complement strand
CCGAGGGGCGCATGACGTCGATCCACGGCGCCCCGGCGCGGTTGCGCGCATAGACGGCGGCTTTCCCTGCGGGAGGCGGGGTCGGCGCGGCGCTGAGGCCCGGCAGAAACGTGGGCTGCGGCAGTTCCACCTGGCCGCTAGCGCGGTCGATCCGGATCGCGTCGAAGAAGGTCGACCCGTCCGGGCTGACCTTGAAGCTGAAATCGTCGTTGCCGAGAAGGCCGATGAGGGCGCGGGCGGAGAAGCCGGTCTTGAACGCGAAGGCGGCGTCGTTCCCGGCCGCAGCCTTGTTCACCGTGGCTTCGATGCCCGCGCCCGCGTTGTTCAGAAGGACTGCGGGCGTGTTCACCGACAGCCGGTTGTAGCTGTCAGCGGTTGCCCCGCCGAGGCCGAGGAGCTGCGCCGTCAGGTTCGCCTGCGGCATGCCGACCTGCGTGACGC
>NZ_SJZH01000073.1:0-451 GCF_004959785.1 Tabrizicola sp. YIM 78059 | reverse complement strand
GAGCCAAGTCAGCCGCTTCTGCGCCGAGATCGACGAGCGGGTGAATGCCTTCCTGTCGCGGCCGCTGGAAGGCGCCTGGCCCTACCTCTGGCTCGACGCAACTTATGTGAAGGTGCGTGAAGGCGGCCGGATCATCAGCCGTGCCGTGATAATCGCTGTTGCGGTCAACGGTGAGGCATGGTCCGCCACCGGTTCGAGGACCATGCCGAACGGCAAGCGCGAGGTTCTGGGCGTCGCCACCGGTCCGTCGGAAGCCGAGACCTTCTGGACCGAGTTCCTGCGCAGCCTCGCCGACCGCGGCCTGCGGGGCGTGAAGCTGGTGATCGCCGACGACCACAAGGGCCTTCGGGCAGCCGCACGTCGTGTCTTCAATGCGACCCACCAACGCTGCCGGGTTCACTGCATGCGCAACGCCTTGGCTCATGCCCCGATCAAGCAGCGCACGGCCGTC
>NZ_SJZH01000072.1:0-458 GCF_004959785.1 Tabrizicola sp. YIM 78059 | reverse complement strand
GCGCCCGGCGCGCTTCTGCTGGCGACTTGCTGCCCAGCGATGAATGCGGCCTGACGTTGTTGCAGTCGTAGCGCCAAAGGGCCAGCTTTCGACTTGTGTCGGCGAAGCTGTCGAACAACTCCTCATTGAGGCATTCGTAGCGCAGGCCGCCATTGAACGACTCGATGTAGCCATTCTGCGGTGGCTTGCCCGGGTCGATGTAATGCCACTCGACCTTGTTGTCGTTCGCCCATTTCGCTTCGCGGACCTTCGGTTCAGGATGGCCTTGCTGGTGAACTCGGTTCCGTTGTCGGAGACGATGCAGGCGGGCTTGCCATAGATCCGGACCAAGGCATCAAGTTCCCGCGCCACCCTGGCCCCCGAGATGCTGGTGTCGGCGATCAGGGTAAGGTTCTCACGGCAGCAATCGTCGTTCACTGCCAGGATACGGAACTTGCGACAGGCACCGAATGTGTCCG
>NZ_SJZH01000071.1:0-460 GCF_004959785.1 Tabrizicola sp. YIM 78059 | reverse complement strand
CCTCGGAGCTCTTGGGCCAGGGGCGCGACCCGCTGGCCCCGATCAAGGACGCGGTCACCGCCGATGGCGATGTGGTTGTACCGATCGACGTCGAGAACTTCGGCCTCTGGCTGAAGGCGGCCTTCGGCCAGCCCACGACCACCGGCACCACGCCCAAGACCCACACCTTCCAGTCCGGCAACTGGACGCTGCCGAGCATGGCCATCGAGACGGCGATGCCGNGGCAACTGGACGCTGCCGAGCATGGCCATCGAGACGGCGATGCCGGAGGTGCCGCGCTATGCGATGTACACCGGCTGCGTCTGCGACCAGCTGTCGTGGCAGATGGCGCGGTCGGGCCTGCTGACCGCGACCGCACGGCTGGTGGCGCAGGGCGAAAGCGTCGCGGCGGCCACAGCCGCTGGCACGCCAACCTCGCTCGCCCTGCAGCGGTTCGGGCATTTCAACGGGGCGATCACCC
>NZ_SJZH01000070.1:0-491 GCF_004959785.1 Tabrizicola sp. YIM 78059 | reverse complement strand
ATGCCGTCAGGGGAGAGCGGCATCCACCCCATCTCCACCGCAATATCGCCCTAATCCATTGTTGTCATTTCGAACTGGAACAGGCCGGCGCTGTGATCTGAGATGCATTCAACGAGAATCGGTGGTTGCATTGGCATGTCTTCGGTCTCAATCTGAGAGCTGTCGCGCATCGAAATGTCGGTCACTGGCCCAGCCGTCATATCGATATACGCCAAGTCCGATCTGCGAAAGGCGTAGGTGTCAAGGACACGGGAGTATTGCGGCAACGAATGCCGCCAAGGAAACTCGATCGTCAGCAGGATGACCGACGTATCGCAGTAGCGGCCTTCGACAATCAGAAACGGTTCCGGATCGTTCGCACCCTCGCCGTCAAACGCGTAGTCTACCTGTCGGCCGGTTGTTTTGTCGGTCATATGGATGGCAAATCGGTCCTCGCCCTGCGGTCGCAGTTCGACCCGGAGCTCAGGCGTTTCTACCGAAGGGCCATCAAA
>NZ_SJZH01000007.1:0-163788 GCF_004959785.1 Tabrizicola sp. YIM 78059 | reverse complement strand
GGTCTATCTCGGCCTCGCCGTGCACAAGGACGAGGTCTATCCCGGCGAGCACGCCGCGATCATCGACCAGAAGCTGTGGGACGAGGTCCACGCGGTCATCGCCAACAACCGGGTCGCGCGGGCGGCGGTGGCGCGAGCGGCCCAGCCAGCGCTTCTGCGCGGGCTGATCTTCACCGAGACCGGCGCCGCCATGACGCAGCACCACACCAGGCGGAAGGGCAAGCGCTACTGCTACTACACGTCGATGGACGTGATCCGGAAACGCCCCGCAGCCGAACTGCGCGGGCCGCAGCGGCTGCCGGGTGCCATGGTCGAGGAGGCCGTCATCGGCGAAATCTGCCGGATGCTGCGCGCGCCCGAGGTCGCGGCGCGCACGGCGCGGGCGGTGCGGAAGGACCGCCCCGATCTCGACGAGGCCACCGTCGTCGCCGCGCTGGCGCAGTTCGACGACATGTGGAAGGCGCTGATCCCGGCCGAGCAGGCACGCATCGTCCAGCTGCTGGTCGCGCGGATCACGGTGAGCGAGGCGGGCCTCGCCATCGACCTGCGCCATGACGGCCTCGGCGCCATCGCCGCGCTGATGGCTCCGCCGAGGAAGGAGGTCGCCTGATGCCCACGCCCGACACCCTGCGCGTCCACATCCCGCTCGAGCTTCGTCGCCGCGGCGGCCGCCCCCGGATCCTGCCGCCGAAGCACATCGAGGCGGCCATGGGCCGTGGGCAGGATCCGCACCTCCTGCGCGCCATCGGCCGGGCATGGGGCTGGCGGCAGCGGCTGGAGCGCGGCGACGTTGCCACGCTCGCCGATCTCGCCGCCGACGAGGGCCTGTCCGACCGCTACGTCAGCCGCCTCCTGCGCCTCGCGTGGCTCGCGCCGGCCGTCCTCGAGCGGCTGGTTGTCCATCGCGAACCCTCGACGATCAGCATCTACGACCTGTGCTTCGTGGCGTCGCTGCCGTGGGACGAGCAGCCGGGGCGGGTGTTTGATCCTGACTGAACTTTCTGTCGATCAGATCCTTGAAAGAACGCAGATACCGTTCTTCTTTTGATTGCGATGACTTGCGATCCCGCACTATCCTGCCGTCAAGACGGGGCTCGTGCTGGCCCTTTTGCTCCAAGTCGGGATATTGATGGCTATCACTGCGGACAAGATTCTGTCTGCTCTTGAGGACGAGCGAACAGCGGCGCAGCGCGGGCTGCCGTTCAAGGTCTTGTCGTCACGGCGGCAAGCAAATCTTGTCGTTCTTGCCGTCGAACCCATGCGCGATGGACGTTCCAGTGCTGCGCTTGATGAAAGCCTCGAGGGTTCGCGCGCAGTTTGGTCCGGTGAGGCCAGCGGCAGGGGGGAGGTCGTTGTTGTCGACCCCGACAAAGGCGAGTTTGCCCTTCGCTTCGTCCAGGGCCCACCGCCGGACGCGGATGAACGCGTCACACTTTATCCCCAGGACTTCATCACGCCACTCATTGAACTATGGCAGCGGGAGGCAACGAGGAAGAAAGCTGCAGCGGCTCTACGCCGGAGTGAGAAAGAGCCCGCAGCGGAAAGGAAGGCACTTCCCGCCGACTTTTCCATGCTCCGCGCTCGGCAGGAGCAGGCTGTGTCGTTGCCCTTGAATCGCTTGGGATTGCTTCATGGGCCGCCTGGCACTGGCAAGACGTTCACGATTGGGGGCATGATAGCGTATCTGCTTACCAGGTTCAGGAACGCGAAGATCCTTGTCAGCGGCCCAACAAACACGGCGGTTGATTCAGCGCTGATTGCCGCGGATGACTGGCTGAATCGAATTGGGCGTGACGATCTCCGACAATCGATGAAGCGGATCGGTTCCCGTTTCGACACGCAAAAATTCCGCGGTCGTGAACATTTGCTCGCGCAGGGCATCTATGAGGCGTCGCTGGAAATCAGCATGCTGGAGCTCGAGGAGCCTTCGAAGAACGACATCGAGCGCTACGTTGCGTGGAAAGAGAAGCTTGAAGCTGCTCGCGCCAAGCTGAAGACTGATGTCGGGCACATTGCGGCGTCTTCACGCGTCGTCGCAATTACGACCAACTCCCTTTTCCGGCACTTCGACAGCATCGCAAAGCCAGGCGGTGGGGTTTGGCATTTTACAATCGCTGACGAGGCCAGCCAGATCATGTTGCCGGCGGCTCTGATGGTCGCCAGCATCGCGCAATGCGCCACGTTCGCTGGAGATCCGCAACAGCTGGCTCCAATCGTCCAGAGCGACGATCCGTCAACGCAAGCGATCCTCGGCAAGACAGCGTTTGACGTCTTCAAGGATGCCCCCAGCGTCTTCCTCAATGAGCAATCGCGGATGTGCCAAGGCGTCTGCGATATCGTCTCGCACACATTCTACAGTGGCGAGCTCATTGTATGCCGAAAAGCCGCTCGTGATCCGGAATGGAAGCGAGTTCGTTCTCCATGGTATCTCGACGGTCGAGAGATACCGCGTGTGCTCATAGACGACCGCGCAGGCGACGCGAGCTGGTCGAAGAACTACAATGGCAAGATCCGTTTCGCATCCGCCGAGATCATCGCCGCCTTGGTCCACGAGCTGCTCGGATCCTACGTTGACGCGGACGATATCCTGATACTTACACCGTTCCGCGCTCAGCGCGCGCTCATCAGGTCGATGCTTGGACGCCAGGGGCAGAAGGAAGTTCGTGTGAGTACAGTCCATCGAGCACAGGGTAGCGAGCGAAAGATCGTGATTTTCGATCCAGTCGATGCTGGGAGCGCGTTTCTGAACAGCGAGACCGGTCGTCGGCTAATCAACGTTGCCGCGTCCCGTGCTCAAGCGCACCTCATCATCCTCGCTGGTGAAGCCGATCTGCGGAACCCGTTCCTTTCCGCCATATCTGATCGCGCACGACGGCTTTGGGATCGAAACGGTGAGTACGCAAACCCGCTTCGAGTTCGCCTCCGGCAAGCTTAGAGCACCGTCACCGCTACGCGCCATTCGGCCAGCGCACCCACCGGCTGCGCCTCTTGCGTCTTGCGGCTCTGTTCCCCTCGAAGGCGATGGACACAGGGGCCGAAGTTTTGGCGGGGTTGAAACTCAGACCATTGGAAAAGCGTGAAAAAATCCGACCGAACCGAATTCGGCGAGGTTCGCCCCAACAGAGACGGAGCGCCGTTCAGAGCCTGAAGCGGGCCTCGCGCGCAGTCTCGGAGGTTCGCATGGGGGAGGCAAAGCCCTTTAAAAACACGACTATTTCCGCGCCTCGGTNCGCGCGCCGCCTCCTACACCATCACCCGGGGCACTATCTACGCAGATCGCTGCCAGCGCTACGTGCCGTTCAGCCAGCGCACCCAGCAGCTGCGCCTCTCCGGTGTTGCGGCTCTCTTCCCCTCGCAGGCGATGGAAACAAGGGGCGAAGTTTTGGCAGGGTAGAAAATCAGGCCATTGGAAATGCGAGAAAAATTCCGACAGAACCGAATTCGGCGAGGTTCGCCCGAACAGAGACGGAGCGCCGTTCGGAGCCCGGAAAGGGCCTCGCGCGCAGCCTCAGAGGTTCGCATGGGCGAGGCAAAACCCTTTGAAAACACGGCTATTTCCGCGCCGCATGGGGCGCCTGTCCGTGTTCGCGACGGGGGTAATGGCGGAGGGTCGGAACCGCGAGGAATCTCGGCTCAGAAGGCTTCCAAGAATCGCCTTCGGTCCGAGGATTCAAATGGCGGTCTCATCTACACCGAAGGCGATTCTAGATCCTTCGCCGACATGATTTTTGCATTTTTTACCAATCGGGTAAGTGAAAATCACCCCTCGCGGTTCTGGCCATCGGAGCGCATCTCGCGTACCGCCGCGAGCAACTCTTCGATCGCCTGTTCGGCCGCCGCTAGTTTCATCGCCACCATCAGGTCCTGACGCCCTGCCAGCGCAAGGAACGTTCCCAGCACCTCGTCGGAATGCCGGGCCAGCGCCACCAGATGCTCGCCACGCGGGCCGTATCGGCCGGCAAACCAGTTCTTCACCGTCTTCTCGTTCGCCCCCGTCCAGGACGCAACGATCTTGGCGCCCGCCCTGCTGTCCTCATGGGACCGGCGCAGTGCAGCTGCGATTTCGTCGGCGAACCCGTTCTCCGGATCACTCCGACCATATCCGTTTTGTTTCGGAAAGAACTTGCCCTTTTTCGGAAACGACATTCCGGCCTCCCTCGCTATAGATGGATGAGAGGGATTCAGCCCTGGATTCAGGCGGTTCGGATGGATTGGCCAGCGACACCAAGGAGATGGATGTGTGAGCGGTCGTTTGGTGACCAATTCGGGCAAGAGCGACGGTGCGGCCGAGCCGGACGTACCCGCTGTCGCTTACGTCCGGATGTCGACCGATCACCAGAAGTATTCGACCGAGAACCAGTTGGACGTCATCCGCAGCTATGCCGCCGCCCGCGGCCTGCAGATCCTGCGCGTTTTCGAGGACTCTGGGCGCTCCGGCCTTCGCCTCGATGGTCGCGAGGCACTACAGAAACTGATGGGCGAAGTTCAATCAGGCCACGCTGACTTCAAGGCCATCCTTGTCTACGACGTCAGCCGCTGGGGCCGATTTCAGGATGCCGATGAAGGCGCCTATCACGAGCATGTCTGCTCTCGCGCAGGGATCCGGGTACATTACTGCGGCGAGCAGTTCGAGAACGACGGCAGCATCGGCTCGAACCTGCTGAAGACCGTCAAGCGGGTGATGGCTGGCGAGTACAGCCGGGAGCTTTCGGTGAAGGTCTTTGCCGGGCAATGCCGCCTGGTGGAGCTCGGCTATCGTCAGGGCGGCGCGGCCGGATACGGGCTGCGGCGGGTGCTGATCGACGCGCACGGCGACCCGAAGGGCGAACTGTCGCGTGGCGAGCAGAAGAGCCTTCAGACCGACCGCGTCATCCTCGTCCCCGGCCCCGAGGAGGAGCAGCGGGTCGTCCAGCGCATGTACGAGATGTTCGTGCGCGAGGGGCGTCCCGAGCGGGATATCGCGGAGGTTCTGAACGCCGAAGGTCACCGCACCGATCTCGACCGGCCGTGGACCCGGGCGACCGTCCATCAGGTGCTGACCAACGAAAAGTACATTGGGAACAACGTCTTCAACAAGGTGTCCTTCAAGCTGAAGCAGCGTCGGGTGGTAAACCCGCGCGAAATGTGGATCCGGGCTGAGGGCGCCTATCCTGCCATTGTTGATGAGGCGCTGTTCCTGCGCGCCCGGGAGATCGTGGACGCCCGCAGCCGCCATTTCTCGGATGAGGAACTGCTCGACGCACTGCGCGCGATCCTCAAGCGGCAGGGCATGCTGTCGGGGTTGATCATCGACGAGGAGGATGATCTGCCGTCCTCCAGCGCCTATCGCAGCCGCTTCGGCAGCCTGCTCCGCGCCTACAGGCTGATCGGCTACGAGCCGGACCGCGACTACAGCTACATCGAGATCAACCGGGCTCTGCGACAGGCTCATCCGCAGGTGGTGGCCGAGATCATCGCCGGAGTCACGCGGCATGGCGGGCGGGCGGTCCAGGACTCAGATACAGACCTTGTTCGCGTCAACGACGAGTTCACCGTGTCCATCGTGCTGGCCCGGTGCACCGCGACGGCGGCCGGGTCGCTGCGCTGGCGCATCCGCCTCGACACTGGCCTGGTGCCGGACATCACCATCGCCGTACGCATGGACGAGGTGAACGAGGCGCCGCGCGACTATTTCGTGCTGCCCAGCATCGACATGACATTCGGGAAACTGAAATTCGCCGAGCAGAACGGGCTCGCACTTGATGCGTACCGGTTCGACACGCTCGATTTCTTCTACGCGCTCGCCTCGCGGGCAAGGATCGCGGAGGTGGCGTGATGCCCGACGACATGGAGCCGACCAGCCAGAAGCAGGTGACGCTGATCCCGACAAACAGGGTTCGGGTCCTTAATCCCCGCGTCCGCAACCGGCGCACCTTCGAGGCGATGGTGGAGAACATCGCGCGCATCGGTCTGAAGCGCCCGATCACCGTGGCGCCGCGTGCCGGGACCGACCCGCAGGAATACGACCTCGTCTGCGGTCAGGGCCGCCTTGAGGCCTTCATCGAACTGAAGCAGGACCGCATCCCCGCCATCGTGATCGACGCTGACGAGAGCGATTGCCTCGTGATGAGTCTCGTCGAGAACTGCGCGCGGCGGCAGCACAACCCCATCGACCTGATGCGCGAGATCGGCGCGCTCCGCCAGCGCGGCTACAACGACCGTCAGATCGGCGAGAAGATCGGCGTTTCCACCGAATATGTGAACATGATCGCGGGGCTGCTGGAGAAAGGCGAGGAGCGCTTGGTCTCGGCCGTGGAAACCGGGGTGCTTCCGCTGAATCTGGCCATCCAGATTTCCAAGACGGACGCCAAGGGCGCTCAGAAGGCACTGATGGACGCCTACACTCAGAACAAGCTGCGGGGCCGGAAGCTGGCGCTCGTGCGCCGCCTGATCCAGCAGCGCGAACTGCGGGGCCCGCAGATCCACAGCAACCAACTCGGACGCAAGCCTCCGAAACGGGCGCTCACGAGCGAGGGCCTTGTGCGGGCGTATCAGCAGGAGGCGACGCGCCAGAAGCTGCTTATCAAAAAGGCCGAGCTCACCCAGAGTCGGCTGATGTTCGTGCGCGAGGCGTTCCGGAAGCTCTGCGCGGACGAGCATTTCATGACCCTGCTCAGGGCCGAGGGGCTCGAGACAATGCCTGCCGACCTTGCGCGGCCCGTGACCGACGGGGCTCCGGCATGAAGCGCGAAGCACGCGACACCCCGAAGAGCGTCACGCTCGGGTTCGAGGACGACTGCGTCACGCTCCCCATCGATGCGATCCTGCCGCTCCGCGCCCTCGGCAAGTCCGCAAAATCCAGCCGGAAGTATCGGCAGATCGTGGCTTCCATCGCCCAGATCGGGATCGTCGAGCCGCCCGTCGTGGTTCGGAACCCTGACAAGTCCGCCACCTGGTTGCTGCTCGACGGCCATCTTCGGATCGAGGCGCTAAAGGATGCTGGCGAACAGGAAGTGGAGTGTCTGGTCTCCACCGACGATGAGGCCTTCACCTACAACCGCCAGGTCAGCCGCCTTGCGCCGATCCAGGAACACAAGATGATCCGAAAGGCGATCGAGCGCGGCGTGCCCGAGGAGAAGATCGCGCTCGCGCTCGATCTCAACATGAGCAGCATCCGGCGCAAGGTGCGCCTTCTGGACGGCATCTGCGAGGAAGCGGTCGGGATCCTGAAAGACAAGCCCGCGACCGGCGCGGTGTTCGACGCGCTGCGCAAGATGAAGACCATGCGCCAAATCGAGGCGGCCGAACTGCTGGTCAACGCGAACAACTATTCCGTCGCCTACGTGAACGCGATCCTCGCGGGGACGCCGCAGGCCCAGCTGGTCGAGTCGTCCAAGCCGANTGGGCGCCTGTCCGTGTTCGCTACAAGATAATGGCGGACAGTGAGGGATTCGAACCCTCGAGACGGTTCCCCGCCTACACACTTTCCAGGCGTGCGCCTTCGACCACTCGGCCAACTGTCCTTGCGCGTCCTTCTGCCAAGTCGCACTTCCCTTTGCAAGGGACTTCGGCACCTGAACGGCCAGACTCGCTCCATGCGTTTCCAGGCGTGCGACTGATGGCGCCTTTACAAGCCCTTTGCCCGGACCTGCGGTCGATCGTCGGGAGAATTTCCCAGAAGTTCCAGAACCGCCGCCACTGCCTGACCCAAATGGCATCGAGCCTCGGGGCCCAGACCTTCGCGGATCGCACCGAATGCGGTTCCCGCGATGGCGAGAGTGAATGCCGGGGGAACCTTCCCGAACAGCAGCCCGGCAAGATGCAGGGCCACCTCGGGCGTGACCTGATGACTGCCTAGAGTGGCAGTTGGGGTGGTGCCGGTACGCGTCAGTCGGAAAGGGGCGTCCAGATCCATTGCGGCATCAGCGAAGATCACCAGATCATGCGCCGCGATCAGAGCGGCATGATCCACGGTCAGCTGATAATCGATCTCGACCGTGACGCCGGGCAGATGCAGCTCTGCGATGGCCTCGGCCAGGGCGGGGCCGAGGCCATCGTCGCCGCGCGCCGGATTGCCGTAGCCGATCAGCAGGACACGGGCCGCTAAAGGCATTGCGCGGCCCGGTCGATCACCTCACCCCCAGGCCCGACGAGTTCCACCTGCAACGGCATCTGCCCCAGTGCATGGGTGGCGCAGGACAGACAAGGGTCATAGGCCCGGATCGCAACCTCGACGTGGTTCAGCATCCCTTCGGTGATTTTCGGCTGGCCCGACAGATGCTGCACCGCCACCGCCTTCACCGCGCGGTTCATGCCTTCATTGTTGTGCGTCGTCGAAACGATGAGGTTGCAGAAGGTCACCTGATCATGCTCGTCCACCTTGTAATGGTGGATGAGGTTCCCGCGCGGTGCCTCGATCACGCCGATCCCTTCGAAGCGCCGTTCGCCCTTGGCCACCAGATCGGTGCCCTGCAGGTCGGGGTCGTGCAGAAGCTCGCGGATCTTTTCCACGCAATGCACCACCTCGATCATTCGCGCCCAGTGGTTGGCGAGCGTCGAATGGTTCAGCCCGCCCGAGAAGGCCCGCAGCGCCTGATGGGCGGCATCGGCAAGCGGCGTGTCGATGAAGCTGGCCGTGTTCATCCGGGCCATGGGGCCGACGCGATACCATCCGTCCTCGGCCCCAAGGCTGCGGATGAAGGGGAATTTCATGTAGGACCATGACCTTACATCCTCGATGAGGTGCTTGTGGTAGTCGCAGTAGTCCACCATGTCGAAGATCGGGGTGCCTTGCGGGCCCAGCGCGCGCAGCCGACCGTGGTAAAGGTCCAGGGCTCCGTCGCCCTCGCGCACCAGGGACATGTGGTTCGAGGCGAAGTTGCCGAAACCTTTCACCAGTGCGGCATGATCTTCCACATAGCCGCGCGCCAGCGCCAGCGCGTCCTGTGCCCAGGCCAGCATCTCGTCCACCTGCGCCAGGAAGCGATCGCGGGTTTCCAAAGGCAAATTGCGATTGATCCCGCCGGGGATCGCCCCGGTGCCGTGGATCTTCTTGCCCGCCGTAGCCTCGATGATCTCTTGCCCGAACTTGCGCATCTGGATGGCGCGCAGGCCAAGGGTGGGATTTTCCCGGATCACCTCGAATATGTTGCGCCGTTCCGCAGGTGCGCCGAAGCCGAACAGCAGGTCCGGTGCGGAAAGGTGGAAGAAATGCAGGACATGGCTTTGCATCACCTGCCCGTAATGCATCAGCCGGCGCATCTTTTCCGCCGTGGGGGGCAGCACGTCCACGCCTGCGATCTGGTCCATCGCCTTGGCGGCGGCCAGGTGGTGGCTGACCGGGCAGATGCCGCAAAGGCGCTGGACGATGACTGGCACCTCCCACATCAGCCGGCCACGGATGAAGCGTTCGAAACCGCGGAACTCGACGATATGCAGCCGCGCCTCGTCCACGTTGCCGTCGGCGTCCAGATGGATCGTCACCTTGCCGTGGCCTTCCACCCGGGTAACGGGCGAAATCTCGATCAACCGGATTCCTGTCATCACCACCTCTCTAGTCGAAGCGCAGCCGTGCCCGGTCAAAGCCGTGGAATGTTCCGTCCAGAAGGGCGGTCAGCGTGTCGAAGATGATGTCGCCCGAAGGCGCACAGCCGGGGATCTGGATGTCGATGTCCACAATGTCGGAGCAGGGATAGACCTTGTCCAGGATCAGCGGCAGCGCGGGGTCGTTCGGGACATGGCGAGTCAGATTGCGCAGATAGGGTCCGGTCAGATAGGCCTCCTCGAGGCATTCCCGCAGCGGATCGTCCGCATGCATGATCGCGTTGCGCATCGCCGGCAGCCCCCCCATGATCGCGCACTGGCCGAGTGCGATCAGCACATCACAGTTCCGGCGAAATTCGATCAGGGTGTGGACGTTTTCCTCGTTACAGCAGCCGCCCTCGATGATGCCGATGTCGCAGCGACGGGTAAAGGTCTTGAGGTCGGTCAGCGGCGAGCGGTCGAACTCGACCCGTGCCATCAGCTTCACCAGCCTTTCGTCCATGTCGAGAAAGGCCATGTGGCAACCGAAGCATCCGGCAAGAGATACCGTGGCGACGCGGGGTCTGGTCATTTCCGCTTCTCCTCGATCTCGTGCCCGATCAGGCCGTGATCGAAGGCACGCTCGCCGATGGGCGTGCTGAACCCTTCGCCCTTGCGGATGATGCAGCCGACGGGACAGACTGCCATCGCCGCATCCGTCACTGCCGCACCGGTGTGGGCAAGGTCCGGACCGTTCACCGCGACGCGCCGGTGGATGCCGCGGCCGACGTAGCCGAAAACACCCTTGCCGTCGATGTCCTGGCTGGCGCGGATGCAGCGCCCGCATGAGATGCAGCGATTGGTGTCCAGCGCGATGTCGGGGTGCGAGGCATCCAGGGCGCGGCAGGGCTCCAGCCAGGGAAAGCGAGTGGGCTGGGTCATTTCAAGCCGGTAGGCCATGGCCTGCAATTCGCAGTTGCCGCTCTTCTCGCAGATCGGACACAGGTGGTTGCCCTCGTGGAACAGCATCTCCACCAGATCGCGGCGGATGCGGTTGCGGGCCGGTGTGTCGTTCTCGACGTCCAGACCAGGTTCGGCCGGCTGGGTGCAGGCGGCCACGCTGCGCCCCCCTGCCCTGACCGTGCAGACCCGGCAGCCACCCTGATGGCGCAGGCCTTCGTGGTCGCAAAGGCGCGGGATGTAGATGCCTGCGGCATCTGCGGCCTCCATGATTGTCTGGCCAAGCCGGGCCGGCACATCCACGCCGTCGATGCGAAAGGTGAAGGCATCGGTCATTCGCTGAAATCCCTGTCGAAGATATAGGACCGCCGCCTGGCGATGCGTCGGCCGCCTTCGATGGCGGCCTGGATGTCGAAGGTGGCCTTCAGCCCGTCCTTGCGCGGCCTGGTCACCGCCGCCCAGACCAGGGGCAGGTTTTCCAGGCTGGTCAGCACGGGGTTCGGCGATGTCATGCCCAGCCCGCAGCGGCTGGTCTCGATGATCGTGGCCGAAAGTTCCTTCAGATAGGCGATATCAGCCTCGTCAGCCTGCCCCTTGCGGAACTTTTCCACCGCCTTCTTCAGGAAGACGTTGCCCACCCGGCAGGGCGTGCAATAGCCGCAGCTTTCATGCACGAAGAAGGACAGGTAATAGTCCACGATCTCAAGGATGTTGCGGCGGGGCGAGAACACGATCACCGCGCCCCCGGTCGCCAGATCCTCATACCCCAGCCGCCGGTCGAACCCATCCCGGCCGACCATCGTGCCCGACGGCCCGCCCACCTGGACCGCTGCCGCATCCTCGCCCCCTGCCAGCGCCAGAAGCTCGCGCAGGGTCAGACCCCAGGGCAGTTCATAGACCCCGGGCCGCGCGCAATCGCCCGAGACGGAGAAAAGCTTGGTCCCGCGGCTCTTGTCCGTTCCCATCGCCCTGAACCAGTCCGGCCCCCGATCCAGTATGCGGGCGACATGGGCGAAGGTCTCGACATTGTTCACCACAGTCGGGTGTCCCAGATAGCCGCGCGTGACCGGGAATGGCGGGCGGGTCTTCGGCTCGCCCGGCAACCCCTCGCAGGAGGAGATCAGCGCCCCCTCCTCACCGCACACATAGGCCCCGGCGCCAAGCTGTATGCGGATGTCGAAGCCGTCCCCCAGCACGCCCCGCGCCCGGGCAACGGCCAGAGCGTCCTGCAAATGGTCGCGCAGATAGACATATTCCCCGCGCAGGTAGAGGATGCCCTCGCGCCCCCCGATCGCCCGGGCACAGATGGCCATCCCCTCGATGACCAGGTCGGCGCGGTCGGTCAGCAGGACGCGGTCCTTGAACGTCCCCGGCTCGCCTTCGTCGGCGTTGCAGATGACCACCCGGTGATCGTCGGGGGCGCTGGCCGCCAGCCGCCACTTGCGCCCCGTCGTGAACCCTGCCCCGCCGCAGCCGCGCAGTCCACTGGTCTCGACCGCGTCGATGATCGCCGCAGGAGTCATCGCCCGCGCCGCAGCGATCCCGGCGTCTAGCGGCACCGCACCCAGCAGCACCTCACCCGCCTGCCGGATGTTGTCCTCAACCTGCGCCTTCGCCCGCGCCAGCGGCGACAGCCGGTCGTGATCCGCGACCAGCGCCTCGGTCGGCGACAGTCCCTGCCGCAGTGCCCTCATAAGCGCCCGCGCCCGATCCGGTGTCAGCCGCGTGGCCACCAGATCGCCCACCATCGCGGCGGGCGCCTGGTCGCACATCCCGATACAGGGCGTCAGCTCCAGCGACACTGCGCCGTCCGGTGTCGTCTGGCCGACGCGGATGCCGAGTTCCGCTTCGAAGGCCGCGGCCACGGCATCCAGCCCGGCAAAACGATCAACGATATCGTCGCAAAGCCGGATCGGCACCCGGCCCTTCGGCGACAGCGACAGGAAGGAATAGAAACTTGCCACCCCCTCGACCGCGATCCGCGTCAGACCGGTCGCCGCGGCAATCGTTTCCATCGCGGCGGGGGAAATCCAGCACTGCCGGGCCTGCACCCCAAGCAGGATGTCCAGCATCCTGTGCCGGTCGTTGCCAAATCCTGCACAGATCGCCCGGATTGCGTCTTCGGGCAGATCGCCGGGCGCTGTCGTCATAACGGCCTCGTCCAGTCGTTCGGAAAGGCGGCCAGGTCCGACCGATCCCCTCCGGGGCAAGTGTCACTGACGCGGCGACCGGTTGCAAGGATTCCCTCCCCTTGCCCGACGGCCCGCGACGGGTAATGCAGCACAGCCTATCGACATCATTCGGCAGCGTGCATGACCTGAATCAAGGCGGGCCCATCCTTGCGCTTGCGAAACACGGCGGGAGAGTGGACCCTGACCCAGGTGCCGCCGCAGCCGGGATGATGGAACGCATGGACCGCAAGCAACAGCTTCACCTGTGGTATTTCGTGGTCGCCTTTTTCGGCCTTCTCATGGTGCAAGCGTGGCTTTCGCAGGCCTCGGTCACCCAGCGCATCCCCTACAGCACGTTCCTGACCTATCTTGAATCCGGCAAGATCGACCAGGTGACCGTGCGCGCAGAAGAGATCGAGGGCCGATATGTCAACCCGATCGACGGCAACACGCACTTCATAACCAATATCGTGCCGCCGGACCTGACCGAACGGCTGGAGCGATCGAGGGTCGAATTCGACGGCACGGTGCAGAACACCTTCCTGTCGAACCTTCTTTCCTGGCTTCTGCCCATGATCCTGATCTTCGCCCTGTGGAGCTTCTTCCTGCGCGGGGCCATCGAACGGCAGGGCATGGGCGGCATGATGAGCGTCGGCAAGTCCCGCGCGAAGGTGTATGTGGAACGCAACACCGGCGTCACCTTCGATGATGTGGCCGGCGTGGACGAAGCCAAGGCCGAGCTGAAGGAAATCGTGGATTTCCTGAAGGAGCCGAAGAAGTTCGGCCGACTTGGCGCGCGCATTCCGAAGGGCATCCTGCTGACCGGCCCGCCCGGCACCGGCAAGACCCTGTTCGCCCGCGCCATCGCGGGCGAGGCCGGGGTGCCGTTCTTTTCCATTTCGGGCAGCGAATTCGTGGAAATGTTCGTGGGCGTCGGCGCAGCGCGGGTGCGCGATCTGTTCGATCAGGCCCGCAAGGCTGCACCTTGCATCATCTTCATCGACGAGCTGGACGCCATGGGCCGCCGCCGCACCATCGGCGGTTTCGGCGGCGGCAACGACGAGAAGGAGCAGACGCTGAACCAGCTTCTCGCCGAACTTGACGGCTTTGACCCGCGCGAAGGGATCGTTCTGCTGGCTGCGACCAACCGGCCGGAGATCCTAGATCCTGCGCTGATGCGCGCGGGCCGCTTCGACCGGCAGGTCGTGGTGGACCGCCCCGACAAGACCGGCCGGGCCGCAATCCTGCGGGTACATCTGCGCAAGGTTGCAGTAGATCCCGCCCTGGACGTTGATGCGGTGGCCGGGCTGACGCCGGGATTCACCGGGGCGGAACTGGCCAATCTGGTGAACGAGGCCGCGATCCAGGCCACGCGGCGTGGCGGCGACACTGTTACCATGGCCGACATCACCGCAGCACTGGAACGGGTCGTCGCGGGGATGGAACGGAAGGGCCGGCTTCTGAACCCGCGCGAGCGCGAGACCGTCGCCTGGCACGAAATGGGCCACGCCCTTGCCGCGGCGCAGCTGCCCGGCGCGGACCCGGTTCACAAGGTGTCGATCATCCCGCGCACGATCGGGGCGCTGGGTTACACTATGACCAGGCCGACCGAAGACCGCTTTCTCATCACCCGTTCGGAGCTGGAAAACCGCATGGTCATGCTGCTGGCCGGTCGCGCGGCGGAACAGATCCGCTTTGCCGAGGTTTCGACCGGCGCGGCGGACGATCTGGTGCGCGCCACCGATATCGGCAAGCAGATCGTCACGCGCTTCGGGATGCACGAAGCCCTGGGCCAGGCCGTACTGGAACAGGACCGCAGCGGTTTTCTGGGCGAGGACCGCCTCAGCTTCACCCCGCGCGACCATTCCGAGGCCACGGCCCGCGAAGTCGATCTGGCCGTGCGCGACCTTCTGAAACAGGCCTATGACCGGGCGCTTGCGCTGCTCAAGGCTTCGAAGGCCGATCTGGAGGCAGGCGCAAGGCTGCTTCTGGAGCGGGAAACGATTACCCCGGCGGACTTTCCGCCGCTGCTCAAGCCAGAGGCCCAGGCCGCATGACCCGCAGACCCAACCGCACCCGCTCCAAGGCTTCGCCGGAAAAGGCATCTCACCTTCCCGCGGTAATCCCGCCGGACCCGCAGCCCGCGCGCACCGAACCGGACCAGCACCGCCACGCAGCCCTTGACCGGGGCGTGATGGCCAGCATCGCACCCATGACGGCGGGGCTTTCGCCGCATGCCATGATCGATGCCTGGGCTGACTGGGCCATGCACCTGATGCGCGCGCCGGGCCGACAGCTGGAACTTGCGGAAAGGGCCGGGACAAACTGGCTGAAGCTGGCGCGGTTCGCCATGTCGGGGATGCTGGGGCAGACACAGGAAAAGCCCTTCCTTCCGGGGCCCCACGATACGCGATGGCTGCATGAAGGCTGGGACAGGAAACCCTATGCGCTGTGGCAGCAGGGATTTCTGGGCGTGCAGGACTGGTGGCATGCCGCCACCGCACCGCTGCCTGGTCTCAGGCGGCAGAACGCCGAACGCGCGGGCTTCATGATCCGCCAGATGCTGGACACGGTCTCGCCCGCGAACTTTCCGCTCGGCAATCCCGAAATCATCGAGAAAACCATAAAGAGCGGGGGCCGCAACCTTCTGGAAGGTGCAGCGCATTTCATCGACGACGCCTTCCATGTCCTTGCACAGGAGCATCGGCCGGTCCCTGACGAATTCGCCCTGGGCAAGCGTCTGGCCACCACCCCCGGTGCGGTGGTGTTCCGCAATGACCTGATGGAACTGATACAGTATTCCCCCACGACCGAAACCGTACGGGCAGAGCCGGTGCTGATCGTCCCGGCCTGGATCATGAAATACTACATCCTCGACCTGTCACCGGAAAATTCCTTCATTCGCTGGCTGGTCAGTCAGGGATACACGGTCTTCTGCATCTCGTGGTGCAACCCGACGGCCGAACAGGCGGATCTGTCGCTGGAAGACTATAGGCGACAGGGGATCATGCAGGCGCTTTCGGTGATCAACAGCATCGTTCCGGGGCAGAAGGTCCATGCCAACGGCTATTGCCTTGGCGGCACGCTGCTGGCCATCGCAGCGGCCACCATGGCGCGGGATGGCGACGACCGGCTGGCCTCGGTCACGCTTCTGGCCGCGCAGGTCGATTTCGCGGAAGCCGGAGAGCTTCTGCTGTTCCTCGACGAAAGCCAGGTTGCGTTCCTGGAAGACATGATGTGGTCGCAGGGCTACCTCGACCGGCCGCAGATGTCGGGCGCCTTCGCAGCCATCCGGTCAGAAGATCTGATCTGGTCGCGCGCGGTGCGCCGCTATTGGCTTGGCGAACCCGATCTGCCAACAGACATCGGTGTCTGGGTCAACGACACGACCCGGATGCCCGCACGGATGCATTCGGAATACCTGCGCGGGATCTTTCTGGAAAACCGCATCTCGGCCGGAAGGTTTGCCGTCGAGGGCAAGGTGATCGCGCTGAAGGACATCGACGTGCCGATGTTCGTCGTGGGAACCGAAACCGACCATATCGCCCCGTGGAAATCGGTCTACAAGACTGCGCTCTTCACCGATTGCGACCTGACCTTCGTTCTGACCAAGGGCGGCCACAACGGCGGCATCCTGTCTGAGCCCGGCCACAGGGGACGGCACTACCGGATCGGCCACCGACCGGCCGGCGGGCACTACATGGGCCCTGACGCATGGCTGGAACTTCACGATCCGAAGCCCGGCTCTTGGTGGCCGGAATGGGCGGCATGGCTGGACGCACATTCTGGCGAGATGGTGCCGCCGCCAGAAACCGGTGCTGCCGGGGTGGGCCTGCCCGTCCTTGCACAGGCGCCGGGCAGCTATGTCCTGCAAAGCTGAGCTGGCGGCGCGTCAGCGGTTTCCGGCTACCGCGCCGATCGCCGTCAGGCCCCCAAGACAGGATGCATCGGCGAGATGGCGGGTTCGATCCGCTGTCCGGTCTGCGCATCGAAAAGATGCACCTGCCTGGATGCGGCCTTGGCCGCCCGACCGAGGCCGCCGTCGCCGCCACCCCGGAGCCTCGCGTTAGACCCTCGGCACCCCCGCGACTTTCAGCGCATGGCCGATGTCTTCCCCCACCGCCACGTGTGGATGAGGGCGTGGCCATGGAATACCATGGCGCAGCCGCGTTCGCGCGGTTCGAGGTGGTTCACCACCTGCCCCGCGATGGCGATCTCGCCCGCCATGACCTCTTCCAGCCCGGCAATCAGGTGCAGGAGCGCGGACTCGCCGCTTCCCGAGGGTGACGACGGGCTTGCCATTGCGGCTGGCGATCCCTGCCAGCCCAAACCGGTCGCCATCCAGCACCAGTGCCTCTACCAAATGCTGAAGGTGAAGATCGCGTGGGGTCCAATGCAGCCAGTCGCAGTGGGCAGGAAGACCCGCACGGTCCGGCGCTGCGCCAGGACCGGCAAGGACAGTCGTGGATTTCCTTCCGCAGATGATGGGTCCGGAGGAAAGCTGGCCAAGGCCTGTGATGCCCGGATGGGCCTCAGGCTACATTTCGACGACGGGCAGCCTAGTCGGCCAGATGGATCGAAACGCGCCGGTTCTGGCGTCCCTTGTTCTCGATCTTGCCAATCGTCACGCGCCCGATTTCGGCCGTGCTGGCGACATGGGTGCCACCGCAGGGTTGCAGATCGATCTGGTCCACGCCTGCGCCGATGCGGATCAGCCGCACGCGGCCCTGTCCCATCGGCGGGCGGACCGACATGGTCTTGACCAGCCCGGGGTTAGCCTCCAGCTCCTCGTCCGTGATCCAGTCCTCGGTCACGGGCAGGTCGCGGGCGATCAGGCTGTTCAGTACGCCCTCGATCACTGACGGATCGCCGGGCGGATCAGGCATGTCGAAGTCCAGCCGCCCGCGGTCGGCGCCGATCTGCCCTCCGGTCACCGGAAGGGGGATCACCACCGACAGAAGGTGAAGGGCGGTATGGACACGCATGTGGCGATGGCGGCGGGTCCAGTCCAGCAGCATCCGCACCGGCGCGCCGATGGGCGGCATCGGCATGGCCTCGGCCGGAACCAGTACCACGCGGCCACCCTCGGCCCTCAGCGTGGTCGCAATTGTCATCCGGCCTCCGTCCCAGTCCAGCACGCCGCTGTCACCGGGCTGGCCGCCGCCCGTCGGGTAGAAGACCGACCGGTCCACCACAAGACCGCCCTCGGGCGTATGATCCACAATCCGGGCATCGGCGGCTTGCAGATAGGGGTCGGTGCGAAACAGAAGTTCGGTCGTCATCCGCTGTCGTCCTTAGGCGGCTCGGGGGGCATCCTGGGCGCTTCTGCCTGCGGCTCGGGCAGGACGGGCGCAGAGGGCTTGCCGGGCGGCGTCTCGCCACGCAGCACCATGAGCGCCTGCGTGATCTCGTCGATGTTGCGCAGCGACACGTCGGTCTGGGCGAAGGGAATCTCGATACCCTCCTGCGCAAAGCGTTCGACGATCTGATGGTTGATCTCGCTGCGCACCGACAGCGAAAAGTTCACGTCGCGCAGGATAAGCCGGATCTCGAACTGGATCGCATCGGTGCCAAAGCCCATCAGCACCACCATGGGCGGCGGGTTCAGCACGGCCAGCGGCTGCGCTTCGGCAATCTCTCGCAGGATGCGTTCGACCTTGCGGGTATCGGACCCGAAGGCCACACCCACCGGCACGATCAGCCGCCCCGACAGGTTGAAGCGCGTCCAGTTCGTAACCTGCCCGGTGATCAGGTCGGCGTTCGGCACGATCACGTCATTGCGGTCGAAGGTTTCAATCCGCGTGGATCGCACACTGATCGCCCGCACCCGCCCCTGGACGCCGCCAACCTCGATCCAGTCGCCTTCACTTACCGGACGCTCGACCAGCAGGATGATGCCCGAGATGAAATTCGACACGATCTGCTGCAGACCGAAACCGATACCGACCGACAGGGCACCCGCAACGATGGCCAGGCCCGACAGGTCGATCCCGGCCGAGTTGATCGCGATCAGCGCCGACAGGAAGATGCCGACATAGCCGACGCCCGCGACCAGAGCAGTCTGGCCGCCGGAATCCATGCTGGTCTTGGGCAGGATCGTGGTGCGCAACGCGCCCTGGAACAGCCGTGTCAGCATGTAGCCGATCAGGAAGATCGCGGCGAAGATCATGAAGTCTGTAGGCGATATCCGCGTATCACCCAGTTGGAATCCTTCGGTGAACCGGGTCCATAGCTCGGTCAGGTCAGAAAACCGTGCGCCCCAGATCAGCGCAAAGACTGGCAGCGAGGCAAGCGACATCACGAAGCCTGCCAGAACAGGCACCAGCGCGTCGCTTGCCTGTTCGTCTGCCTTCACGATCAGCGCCCATACATCGCCGATCAGACGCTGCAATATGAAGAGAAGAGCCACCAGCGCCAGCGAGAGCATCGCCGGATAGATCATCGCTGTCGCAGCCTGCACATAGCCGAATCCCGCAAGCACAGGCCCGACTAGGCCGATGACGGTCAGCCCTCGGGCGAACAGCAGCAGAAGGCGCAGCACATAGCTGCGCTCGTCGACATCCCTCGCCTGTCTGAGCAGGCGCCCCATCCGTATCAGGATCAATCCGCCTGCGACCAGGATCGGGAAGGACATCACCGCCGTCGTCGCATCGGAATAGGCCTGAGCATCCATCGCGGCCGAACGAAGCATTTCGGCCGCCAGGGTCAGGCCCATAAGCACTGCCAGGAACCGTCCCTCGGCCCGGTTTTCCGGCGGCATCGGCAGAACCGCACCCTCGCCCTGCACCCGGGGAAAGGCACGCGCCCCCAGCCAGGCCGCCCCGAAGACGACGAACCCCATGACCGGCAGGGCCTGCGTGATGGACAGGCCGATCTCTCCAAGAAGGTTGCTGGCAACCAGCGCCCGGGACAGGGCAATCGTCCCCAGAGTGGGCAGGATGATCTCGCCCAGCGAAGCCAGCAGGGACCAGACCTTGCGGCCGCGCACCGAAGCACCGGCCTGCAGGTGTTCGGCAAAGCGTTCGACCCAGCGGCGAACATAGACCACCAGGGCCGCGGCCACGATCAGCAGAACAAGGATCAGCGGCAGATTGTCGTAAAGATGCGCCCGTGCCTCGCGATCAGCCCAGGCTGTCGCGACCTCGTCCCATAGTCGAAGAAGCGTGTCAGACAGGCCGATCGCCGCCTCGGGCCAGATGCCCGGGTTCACCGGAGAGGGCCAGAGCTGCAACAGCTGGTCGGCCTGGCGATCGCGCAGGATGCGGTCAATCTCGCGGATCAGGCCGTCCGCGCGGCGGTAGGCTTCTTCCGCCGCGATCCCCGGGGCCTGGGCCTTGACCAGCTGCGCGGCCAGTTCCTGCCGGCGGCGAGAAATCTCGTCCGCCTCGGTCTCGCCCTCGGCTGGTGCCGGGCCCAGCGCGGCGATCTGCTCGCGCAAGGTGGCGATGCGCGAGGAATTGGCGTTCTGTGCCGTCAGCAGGGCCGAGCGCCACTTGGCCAGCTGGCCGCGGATTTCCTCCAGCCTTTGGTCCGAGGTGCGGCGTTCGGCAATCTCGGCCTCGGCCCTGGCGGCGGTGCGTTCCCAGTCGTCATAATTCAGGTCTGTACCGTCCAGCGCCGTCTCGACCCCGGTAATGGGGATCGCGCTGGGAGAGGTCTGCGCCAGCACCGCCCCGACGGGCAGGATGAGTGCCAGCGCCAGGAAAAGCGCCTGAAGGGCCTGCCTCATGCGTCCTCGAACACGGCCGGAAGCGGCCGGGCCGGACGATCCAGCCAGCCCGGCACCGGCAGGCCCTTTTCACGCAGGAAGGTCGGATTGTAGATCTTCGACTGGTAGCGGCTGCCATAGTCGCACAGGATGGTGACGATGGTCTTGCCAGGTCCCATCTCGCGCGCCATGCGGATTGCACCGGCGATGTTGATGCCGGTGGATCCGCCCATGCACAGACCCTCTTCCATCAGCAGGTCGAAGATGATCGGCAGCGCCTCGCTGTCGGGGATGCGGTAGCTGAAATCGGGCCTGAACCCTTCAAGGTTTGCAGTGATCCGACCCTGTCCGATGCCTTCGGTGATCGAGGAACCGGGCGCTTCCAGCTTGCCGGTCGTATAGTAGCTGTGCAGCGCTGCCCCCTCCGGGTCGGCAAGCCCGATCTTCACCCCCTTCGGCTGCAGGGCGGCGGCCACGCCCGCAAGCGTTCCTCCCGAACCCACGGCGCAGATGAAACCGTCCACCTTGCCGCCGGTCTGTTCCCAGATCTCGGGTCCGGTTGTCTCGATATGCGCCTGGCGGTTCGCCACGTTGTCGAACTGGTTTGCCCAGATCGCGCCGTTGGGCTCGGTCTTGGCCAGGGCCTCGGCCAGCCGGCCCGAGTAACGGACATAGTTGTTGGGGTTCCGGTAGGGCGCGGCAGGCACCTGCACCAGTTCCGCCCCGGCCAGCCGAAGCATGTCCTTCTTTTCCTGACTTTGCGTTTCCGGGATCACGATCACCGTGCGGAAGCCCATGCTGGCCCCCACCAGAGCAAGGCCGATCCCGGTATTCCCCGCCGTCCCCTCGACGATCGTGCCGCCCGGCTTCAGGTGCCCCTTCGCCACTGCATCGCGGATGATGTAAAGCGCCGCCCGGTCCTTGACCGACTGGCCGGGGTTCATGAACTCGGCCTTGCCCAGGATCGTGCAGCCGGTGATTTCGGAAGCCTTCCTCAGCTTCAGCAGCGGCGTGTTTCCGATCGTGTCGGCCAGATCCTGATGAATGCGCATGTTGGCGGTCCTTCCTTGGTTTCCAAGGTTTAGGGGCGCCGCCCGGCAAACTCAAGCCGCGGCAGCAGGATCGGCGCCGAAGAAGCGCCTTGCACCCGGCAGAAGGACGATGCCCAGGATAAGGATGGACACAAGACACCAGATTGCCGGCGCCTCGTTCGGATTGTCTGTCAGAAGGTTCGCCGCTACCGGCCCGACCAGCGCGTGAAACAGGGCAAACCGCCAAAGGCCGTAGAACAACGGCATGACAAAGATCGCCAGCACATATGCCGGAAAGCCGAAGTTGGTGCCCAGCCAGCGGTCGGGGCCGCCGAAGATGTCGCTGTAGGGCAAGGTCCAGGCCAGATGCCAGTTGCCGCTCATGGTGCACAGCACCTCGCCACACAGCGGCTGGCCGGTCGTGCAACGGTCAAGACCGGGCCAAGGCACCATCTGGACCAGCATCAGCACCGAGAACAGCACCGCCAGAGCCATCACCCGGCGTCGTGTGCCGTGGGCGATTCCCGGGGCAAGCCAGGCCAGCATGAAGGCATTCAGCACGACAGGCTGCAGCACGATGTGCAGCATGGACAGGGCCGTGACCGCCCGGTTCGCCGGTGTTCCGCACTGGTCGATCACCAGATAGCCAGCCAGTTGCAGCCCCTCCATGGCCGCAAAATACAGAAGTGTCAGCGGCACCGCCGCCGGGTCGGCGCGCCGTGCCGTGAAGGCCGCCGCAGCCACGCCCACGGCCGCCATGCCGGCCGTGACTTCCATGCCCCAGCACATCGCGGTGCCCTCCCCTTCGCTACAGCATGACGCGCGAGGGCGCAGAGTGCAAATCCGCAGTCGCGTTCTTATTCGGAAACAGGAAACAGGCGAGGAGCGGGCGTCACCGGCGCCGCAGCCTTGTCAGGCCGCGACGAACATCCCTTCTGCCTTCAGGCTGGCATAGCTTTCGTCCAGGCTTTTCCGCGCCCGCTCGATCAGGATGTCGATCTCGGCAGGGGTGATGACCAGCGGAGGCGAGATGATCATGCGGTCGCCGACATGGCGCATGATCAGGTCGTTGGCAAAGCAGCGCTCCCGGGTACGGAAGCCCACCGTCCCGGGCTCGGAAGCGAACTTCGCCCGCTTTTCCTTGTCCGGCGTCAGCGCGATCGAACCCATCAGTCCGACCAGCTTCGCCTCGCCCACCATCGGGTGATCGACCAGGGCTTCCCAGCGCTCCTTCAGATAGGGGTGTGCCACGTCACGGACATGCTCGATGATCTTTTCGTCCTGCATGATGCGCAGGTTTTCCAGCGCGACCGCGCAGGACACCGGATGGCCGGAATAGGTGTAGCCGTGGAAGAACTCGCCCGCACTACCCACGACATTCGCCACCTCGTCGCAGACGATGCTGCCGCCGATCGGGGCATAGCCCGAGGACAGGCCCTTGGCGATGGTCATGATGTGCGGCTTGATGTTGAAGGTCTGCGACCCGAACCAGTTGCCGGTGCGCCCGAAGCCGGTGATGACCTCGTCAGCGATCAGCAGGATGCCATACTTGTCGCAGATGCGCTGGATTTCCGGCCAGTAGGTCTTGGGCGGCACGATCACGCCGCCCGCGCCCTGGATCGGCTCGCCGATGAAGGCGGCCACGTTGTCGGGCCCGACCTCGAGGATCTTCCGCTCCAGTTCCTGGGCGCGGACATAGCCGAACTCGTCCTCGGTCATGTCGCCGCCCTCGCCCCACCAGTAGGGCTGGTCGATGTGCTCGATCCCGTCGATCTTGCCGCCATGGGCATGGATCGGCTTCATGCCCCCAAGGCTGCCGCCGCCCATGGTCGAGCCGTGATAGCCGTTCCAGCGCGCGATGATGATGCGCCGCCAGGGCTTGCCCATCACATCCCAGTAGCGGCGGACGAGGCGGATGTTGGTGTCGTTCGCCTCGGACCCCGAGCTGGCGAAGAACACATGGTTCAGATCGCCCGGCGCAAGCTTCGCGATCTCGGCCGCAAGCGCAATCGCCGGCACGTGGGTCGTCTGGAAGAAGGTGTTGTAATAGGCCAGCTCTTCCATCTGCTTGGCCGCCACGCGGGCCAGTTCCTTGCGCCCGTAGCCGATGTTCACGCACCACAGGCCCGCCATGCCGTCGATGATGCGGTGGCCCTCGCTGTCGGTCAGCCAGACGCCCTCGCCGCGCGTGATCACCCGCGCGCCCTTTGCCGCCAACCCCGCCTTGTCGGTGAAGGGATGAAAGTGGTGGGCCGCGTCCAGGCGCTGAAGCTCGGCGGTCGGCAGGTGGTTGGTGATCATGTTCATTACGCGGCCCTCTTGGAATCGGCAGGGCGCAAGGCCCCGACTTGAATGCAGGATATGATCAAATGCGCGGCGCTTCAAGAAATTTGATCAAATTGATCGTGCGCGTTCCGCGCTCCCCTTTCCTCTCGTCGTCGGGCCTTCGCCCTCCTTCTCGGCCTCGCAGGCATTCTGCCCCCTAACCCCCTGAGAATATTTGGAAAAGAGCAAGAACATCTGCTCCTCTCACAAATACTTCCGGCGGCCCGGGGTGGCACCCCGACTGCCGAGCCGGTTCAGCCGAAGGCTGAGAGGCGAGACAAACGGCTTGCGCCTGCCAATGCGCCCGCTTTCGCGCCTGCGGTTCAGGGCGCCTCGGTCAGGGCCTGACGCACATGATCGACACCCTGCTGGATGTCCCGCTCGATGGCCTTGGCCAGTGCGGTCGCATCGCGCGCACGCATCGCGGCGATGGCCTCGCGGTGCAGGTCCGGGGCCGCCTCTCGGCCGTAGCGGTCGATCACGGCGCGCAGGGACGGTCCCGCCCGCAGCCAGAGCGAACGGGCAAGGTCCAGCAGGACGGGGGCCTCGGCAGCCTCGTAAAGGGCGAAGTGGAAGGCATGGTTCGCCGCGAGATAGTCGGGCAGGTTCCCGGCCTCGATCGCGCGGTTCACCTTCCCGTCGATCGCCTCGAGCCGGTCGATCTGCGCAGGTGTCAGGCGAGCGCACGCCAGTTCTGCCAGTCTCGACTCGATGGCAAGGCGGGCAAAGGCCACCTGGTCCAGAAGGTCAGCCGACAGTTCCGGTACGGCCACGCGGCGGTTGCCCTGGGGCAGCAGCGCGCCCTCCGCCGTCAGCCGCCGGATCGCCTCGCGCACGGGGGTCATGCCGGCGCCCAGATCGGCGATCAGCCCCTGGATCGTGACCGGGGCCCCCGGCGCCAGATGACCGAAAAGGATCATGTCGCGCAGCCGCGCGTAGGTGACCTCGTGGCTGGGTATCTTCCGGTTGTCCGCATCCATCGGGGTTACCTCTTACTTTCTCCCTTTATGACGCCTGATTCCGCGGGATCAAGATGTGATCAAATCCCGTGGTCATGGTGCAGGCAGGGCATCTTCATGCCGCAGCAGCAGACCTTTCACCCGCACATCCAGCCGGCTGGTCCGACGCAGCAGGCGCCACCATCCGCCGGCTTACCGGCTGGCAGCCTCGGTGATCCGGTACAACCGCATGGCATGCGAAGGCCGGGGCTGATGTCGTCGGCCCCTTAGAGGCGGATCTCCGGCCTTCCAGCTTTCCCCGAACTTACGGTAGCGCTGGCAAGGGAACCGCGGGATGCCTCCGCCCGGCAAGGAGGCGCCCGGACAGGCTCTGCAGGATCACCAGCGCGCGGCGCCTCATGCGGCGAAAGCGCGGGAGGGCGGCTCAGGTTGTGGTCAGAATCACAACCTTGCCTGCCTCACCCGATTTCAGGCAGTCGCCTGGCCCCGCCACCGCCATGATATTCATGCGCAAGGCGAGCTTCGGCCGCCTCCTGCGATTGCCAGGTTCAGGCAGTGGCCCCTGCCTGCTTCGAAGGCCGAGACCAGCACGGAACCGACGCGGACAGCAAGGCCGTCAGCCTCGTCCGCTTCATGTCTTAATTTTCGCGCTTAATCGTTATGGCCATCAGCTGGAACATTTCAGTCGCTCGGTCAGCGGAACTTTCCGCTTGTCGGCCCTAGAGGTCCAAGATTTCATTCACCAATGGAATCGCACCGACAGCCGCCTGGAAGCAGACCTGCGCCGCGACCACCGCGCAGCGCCTGGATGCAAGGCAGTTACCCGGCAGAATCCGCGAGCGACCTCTGGAACAGAACGGCCGGCGAACGCCTGCGGGTCGCACCCGTTGAGCTGGGCCGGGCGTCCGTCAGCCGCCAAAGCGCCGGATGTCGGCCGTGACCATGCCGCCTGATCCGGCAGGTATTGCAGCCCCCGCTGCGGAGCCTGAACGCCCCACGCTGAAGGCCATCGCCGCCGCGACCGGCCTGACCGTCGTGACGGTCAGCAGCGCGCTGAGGGATGCGCCTGATATCGGGGAAAACACCAAGCGGCGCGTGCAAGAGACTGCCGAACTATTGGGCTACCTCCCGAACTGCGTCAGTGAGCGCCTGCGCACGGGCAAGACCGATGTCATCGCCCTGGCCCTTTCGACGAAGGCAGACGTGATGAACCATACCTCGAGGCTGATCTGTTCCATCGCCGATGGGCTGCGCGGCACGGCCTACCACATGGTCGTCATGCCCCATTTCCCCGATCAGGACCCGATGGACCCGATCCGCTACATGACCGAACACGGCTTTCCCGTCACGACCCACGGCCGGACGGACATGTGCCTTGATAACCCCTATTTCGACTTTGACAACGAAGCCTTTAGTTGCCTTGCGATACGCACGCCGTCCCAGCGCGGCAGGCGGCGGCTGATGCTGGTCGCCCCACCCCGCTCGCATCTCTATGCCCGGCACATGACCTGCGGCTTTTCCGACAAGGCCGCCCTTCTGTGCCCGCCCTTCGAGCTGGCCGAGCGTGTCACCTCGGACAGCGCTGGAGACGCGATCGAGGAGGAAGTCACCCGCCGCCTTGCCGAACCGGACCCGCCGGAAGGGCTTGTAGTAGGTTCGACCACCGCCGCGATGGCAGTCATCGCGGGTGCCGAGCCGACGGGTCGTGTGCTTGGGCGGGATTTCGACGTCGTGGCGAAAGAGGTCATCCCGATCCTGCGTCGCTTCCACCGCGACATCCTGATCGTCCGCGAGGACGTGGGCCGTGCCGGGGATTTCCTGGCCCGGGCCCTTGTGGCAACAATCGAGAAACGGACCCTTGCGGACCGACAAGGGCTTGAAATGCCCGAAAGGGTGGAATGGGGGCCCGGCCCCCGAAAGGGAGGTATACCATGAAGACGATCAAGGGCCCTGCCCTGTTCCTTGCCCAGTTTGCGGGCGATGCTGCGCCGTTCAATTCGTGGACGTCGATCACCGCCTGGGCGGCCGACTGCGGTTATGTCGGCGTGCAGGTGCCCAGCTGGGACGGCCGGCTGTTCGATCTGGAAAAGGCCGCCGTGTCAAAGGATTACTGCGACGAATTCAAGGGTATTGCAGCCGAGGCCGGGCTTCAGGTGACGGAACTTTCCACCCATCTGCAGGGCCAGCTGGTTGCGGTACATCCGGCCTATGACAAGGCATTTGACGGCTTTGCGGCACCATCGGTGCGCGGCAACCCGAAGGCCCGGGCCGAATGGGCGGTGGACCAGGTGAAAAAGGCGCTTAACGCAAGCCGCAACCTTGGCATCACCGCCCACGCGACTTTCTCTGGTGCGCTGGCGTGGCCCTATCTCTACCCCTGGCCGCAGCGCCCCGCGGGGCTGGTCGAGGAAGCCTTCGACGAACTTGCCCGCCGCTGGCTGCCGATCCTGAACCATGCCGAGGACTGCGGCGTGGATATCTGCTACGAGATTCACCCCGGCGAGGATCTGCACGACGGCGTCAGCTACGAGATGTTTCTGGACAGGGTGAAGGGGCATGCCCGCGCCAACATGCTGTACGACCCAAGCCATTATGTCCTGCAACATCTTGATTATCTTGAACATATCGACATCTACCACGACCGGATCAAGATGTTCCATGTCAAGGATGCCGAGCTGAACCCGACCGGCCGGCAGGGCGTTTATGGCGGGTTCCAGTCCTGGGTGAACCGTGCCGGGCGCTTCAGGTCCCCGGGCGACGGGCAGGTGGATTTCGGTGGCATCTTCTCGAAACTGACGCAGTATGGCTTCGATGGCTGGGCCGTGGTCGAATGGGAATGCTGCCTGAAGCACCCCGAAGACGGCGCCCGGGAAGGTGCGGCCTTCGTCGATGCGCACATCATCCGGGTGACCGAGAAGGCCTTCGACGATTTCGCCGGCGCCGGCACCGACCGCGCCGCCAACCGGCGAATGCTGGGGCTTGGCGACTGAGCGTGGAGGCGGGGGGTTTCACTCCCCCCGCACCCCCTGTGGGATATTTGCGAACGGAAGAAGGACAGAGGGAGAGACATGCCCATCGACGCCGCCCATACCGCCCGCCCCGAACGTCTGCGCCTTGGCATGGTTGGCGGGGGACGCGACGCCTTCATCGGCGCGGTCCATCGCATCGCCGCGCGGATCGACGACCAGTACGAGCTGGTCGCCGGTGCCTTTTCGTCGAACCCGGAAAAGGCGCTTGCCTCGGCCGCCGACCTGGGCGTGCCGCGCGCCTACACGAGCTTTGCCGAGATGGCCGCGAAGGAGGCCCGGCGCAAGGATGGGATCGACGTGGTCGCGATCGTGACGCCCAACCACATGCACGCCCCCGTGGCGATGCAGTTCCTCAAGCGCGGGATCCATGTGATCTGCGACAAGCCGCTGACCGCAACGCTGGCCGAGGCGAAGAAGCTGGCGAAGGCGGCCGAAGACTCTGGCGTCGTCTTCGCGCTGACCCACAACTACACGGGCTACCCGATGATCCGGCAGGCCAAGGCGATGATCGCGGCCGGGGAACTGGGCGAGCTGCGCGTGGTGAATGTCGAATACGTGCAGGACTGGCTGACCGAACCGGTCAACAACAAGCAGGCCGAATGGCGCACCGATCCGGCGCGCTCGGGCGCGGGCGGGTCCACTGGCGACATCGGAACGCATGCCTTCAACCTGGCGAATTTCGTGACCGGGCTGACACTGCACAAGCTTGCCGCCGACCTGACCGCCTTCGTCCCAGGCCGCAGGGTCGATGACAACGGCCATGTGCTGCTGCGCTACAAGGGGGGGGCCAAGGGCATGCTGTGGTGCAGTCAGGTTGCGCCCGGAAATGAAAACGGGCTGCGGCTGCGTATCTATGGAACAAAGGGCGGGCTGGAATGGGCGCAGGAGGATCCGAACTATCTGTGGTTCACACCCTTGGGCCAGCCAAAGCGCCGGATCACGCGCGGCGGCGCTGGATCGGGGCCCGAGGCCGCGCGCGTCACCCGCGTGCCGCCCGGCCACCCGGAAGGCTATCTGGAAGGCTTCGCCAACATCTACAGCGAGGCCGCCCGTGCCATCCGCGCCGCCAAGGCCGGCGAACCGGTGCCGGAGGGCACCACATTCCCCGGCCTCAAGGAAGGGCTTGAGGGCGTGGCCTTCGTCGATGCCTGTGTGCGGTCATCGGCCCGGAATGGCGCCTGGGTGAGCCTGAACCTGTAGGGTGGGTCGATGATCGATGGCTTCGTCACTTCTCGCCGGGGCCTATGACGGGAAAACGAAGCCGAGCTGCGAGGGGTTCCGTGCCCGGCGCCGGGCATGGCTATGCCTGAACGCCGGCCGATCCGCGGCGGAAAGTCCACCATGCCGTCCCCGTACCGGCGGGGATGGCGGGCGCTGCACCGCCACAGGGACGGAAACCGAAATCGCAATGACTTCAGATTTCACCCTGACGATCTTCAGACATTGCGCAAGCTTACGTCTGACCGCAGCCGCGCCCTCTCGCGCTGGAGCCAGAGGGCCGTCAGGATCAGGGGAGCATTGCCGATCTCGCCCTTTGCCACTGCGTCCATCAGCCGATCGAAAGGGACGAGTTGCCCCCGGATGTCCTCGGCCTCGTCCTCTTGGCCGAAGATCCCGGCCACCCCGTCCGGCAGGTCGCAGAGCGCGATGAAGGAATAGACGAACTCGGTGACCGCGCCGGGCGAGGGGTAGTAGTCGGCGACCTTTTCCAACCGGCCGAGCACAAGGCCCGCCTCTTCCACCGCCTCGCGTCTTGCGCACTCCTCGGGCGTCTCGCCCGGATCGATGCGGCCCGCAATCGCCTCCAGCTGCCAGGGAAGCGGATCGCCACGCCCCAGTGGCCCGACCCGGAACTGTTCCACCAGAAGCACCCTGTCGCGCAGGGGATCATAAGGCAGCACCGTGACCGCATCGCCCATGACGAAGAGTTCGCGCCGGATCGGCGGGCACATGGACCCGTCGAAGCGGCGGTGGGTCAGTTCAAGCACCTCAAGACCGAAGAAACCGGCATGAACATGACGACGGGCGCTGACGCTTGCCTCACCGCTGCCAGTTCGCAGGATCCGCCCGGCCGCATCTGCGGCGCGAACCCGGCCTGCTGCCGCGACACGCAAGGCACCCAGCCTGCCCCGCATCACCTCGGCCGGGATCTGACCAAAGCCTGACATGACAGCCTGGGCCAGCGCCAAAGCCTCTGGCCCGCCCGTGCCGAGGTCCAGCACCGACCCGCCAGCGGCCGCAACCGGGACCAGCCCCATCACTTCGGCATAGTATTCGGCCCGCCCAGGCTCGGTCCCGACCAGCGCCCTGAGCTCGGGATCTCCCTTCAGCCGTAGCCCCGTCATCAGCGCCAGCGGCGGTTTGCGTTTTCGGTCAGCACCCCGGCGATGCCCCCACCGACGACCATGACTGCCATCACGCCCACCGACAGCAGCGCCTGCGATCGCTCCATCATGCGGCGAAAGACGTCGATGATCGCCTCCATCGGCCCGTCATAGCGCATCCGCACCGATTGCTGCAGCATTTCGTATATGCCGAACAGCAGAAGCGCGAAGAAGACCAGAACGATCACCGTCTTCCAGCCCGAACCAATTGCCTCGAGATAGCCCTTGCCGACCGACGGGCCCATCACGCGCCAGCCGACGATTGCCCCCAGCAGACCCGTCAGTTCCCGGAAGAAGCCGACAGACTGTGCCTCCGGCATGTTCGGCACATAGGCGTTGGCAATCAGCCAGCCTACGACTGCAAAACTGACTGCGGCCATGGCCTTTGCGCCGGTCGGCATCGGGGTCGCCATCTGCTCACCTCAGGTCGGTCGCGTCACCGTAATCTGCGTCACATCGCAGTTTCCACCCTGGAAGGCACCCGCGCAAGAGGCGAGGTAGAAGTCCCACATCCGCTTGAAGCGGTCGTCGAAGCCGAGCCGTTTGACCTCGGCCCAGCGTTCGGTGAAGGTTTCGTGCCAGCGCCGCAAGGTCAGGCTGTAGCTTTCACCGAATTCGATAGAATCCCGGACCTTCAGACCTGCCTTCTCTACCTCGGCCCGAAGGACGGAAGGCGCCGGAAGCATGCCGCCAGGGAATATGTACTTCTGAATGAAGTCGACGCCCTTGCGATAAAGATGCCAGCGTTCGTCGGCAATCGTGATGATCTGCAAGGTGGCGTTTCGGCCAGGCTTCAACCGCTGGCGCAGCGTGTCGAAATAGACCGGCCAGTATTTCTCGCCCACGGCCTCGAACATCTCGATCGAGGCGATGCCGTCATAGATGCCTCGCTCGTCGCGGTAGTCCTGCAACTTGATCTCGACCCGGTCCGACAAGCCTGCCTTCGCGATCCTTTCCACAGCATAGTCATGCTGCGCCTGGCTGATGGTCAGACCGGTGACGCGCAGGCCGCGCTCTCCCGCGGCGTATTCGGCAAAGCCCCCCCAACCGCACCCGATTTCCAGAACGTGATCGCCGGGCTGTACACCGATCCGATCAACCATGCTGGCATATTTGCGCCGTTGCGCGGTTTCCAGGCTTTCCTGCGGGTTCTGGAAGATGGCCGAGGAATAGGTCATCGTCTCGTCCAGCCACAGCCGGTAGAAATCATTACCCAGATCGTAGTGATACTGGATGTTCTTCCTGGCCTGCCGTCTGGTGTTCGATTGCAGCCAGAACCGCAGCCGCTCATAGGCCCGGACAAGGCCAAGCCCTGGATAGCTGTCGCCGACCGGGTTGTTCGCAGGCCGCTGGATCAGGTCAAGAAAGGCCTGCAGGTCGGGCGTTGACCACCAGCCATCCAGGTAGGCGTCGCAAAAGCCCAGATCACCCTCGCGGATCAGACGGGCGAACAGATCAGGGTGATGCACCACGATCTCGGCCGCCAGGCCCGGAGCCTTGCCTTCGATGCGGAACCGCCGCCCGTCGGGCAGCACGAAATCCAGTCGCCCCTCACCCAGCCGCGAGGCCACCTCGAAGGCTTTGGCGAAGTAGCGCGGCAGGCCGGCCTGGCCCTTTACTGTCGTCAGGATGTCCATCGACCCTCCCCAAGGTCATCATCGCCGTTCACTTTCACCAAAGCAGCCGCCGCACTCAAGCCTTTCGTGTTGCATATGCCGCTAGGGCACGCGCGCGACCTTCGGCAAGGTCAACCAACGGCGCAGGATAGGGCGCCTTCGGGTCCAACCCCCACGACCGCGGCACAGCCTGGAAAAAGGCCAGCGCCTCTGGACCAGGCGCGCGCGAAAGTTCCGCGACGAAGCGGCGGCGATAATCGCCCCCGGGATCGAACTTCTCGGCCTGGCCGGCAGGGTTGAACACGCGGAAATAGGGGGCCGCATCGGGGCCGCAGCCTGCAACCCATTGCCAGCCCATCGCATTCGCCGCCGGATCCCAGTCGGTAAGGCAGTCGGCGAACCAGTCGAGGCCAAGCTTCCAGTGCGTCAGCAGATGCTTGGTCAGGTAGCTGCCGGCAATCATCCGCGCCCGGTTGTGCATGGTGCCGGTGACATACATCTCGCGCATTGCCGCATCGACGAAGGGTTCGCCGGTCATGCCCATGCGCCAGCGCTCTGCCTCGGGGTTGTCGCCGCGCCAGGGGAAGTCGTCCCATTCCGGCTTCCAGTTCCTGGTAGTGATGTGGGGCGTATGATGCATGAGATGGTAGCTGAACTCGCGCCAGGCGAGTTCACGCAGGAAGCTTTCCGCACCGGCCTTGCCCTCGTCCCGGGCCCGCAGGCCGGCATGCCAGACCTCGCGGATGCCGATCTCGCCATAGGTCAGGTTCTCGGACAGGCGCGAGGTTCCTGCCACCGCGGGAAAATCCCGCATTTCGGCATAGCGATGCACCGGCCCCGCCAGGAACGCCGCCAGCTTTTCCCGCGCCGCCGCCTCGCCCACAGATTGATGGGGCAGCACCAAAGATGCGCCGCGGTTCATCGCCGCGCCAAGCCGCCAGTCCTCAAGCCGATCACCTGCCGGACTGCTCTTGGCTGCCCGCAGGCGTGTCGGTGCCGCCTCGGGGGCGACCACGGCAAGACCGCGCATCGCTTTCCAGTAAGGCGTGAAGACGCGGTAGAATCCCCCTGCCCCGGTTTCGATCTGCCATGGCTCATGCAGAAGATGTCCGGCGAAACTGCGCGCCTCAAGCCCGGCAGCCTTCAGCGCGGCCTTGACCGCAGTATCGCGCGCGACCGATGCTGGATCATACAGCCGCGACCACCATACCCCGCCGGCGGCAGTCTCTTGCACAATGGCGCGCAGCACCTCCAGTGCCGGTCCCCGCCGCAGGACGAGCCGCAGTCCCAACCCGTCGAGGGCCCTTGCAAAGGCCGCGACCGCCAGCCCCAACCGCCACTTCGGCGCCGCGCCCAGCGCCTCCGTTTCCGGGTCGAGGATGAAAACCGGCACGACAGGCCGGCCCGAGGCCGCCGCCGCCGCAAGCATCGGCTGGTCCGCCAGCCGCAGATCGCGGCGGAACCAAAGGATCAACGTGCTGTCAGACATGCCCCGAACTTTCCAATGCTTAGGCTACGCACTGAAAACGGATCCAGATCAGGTTGCGGGCAAACTCTTTCTCTTCTGCTCAGGGGGTGTGGGGCGTCATGACCCCATCGCCGATCCTGCCGCGCATCGCGCGCAAAGGCGGCAGGCACGTGGGCCTGCGCGCCCTTTCCTTGCCGGATCGATGCTACAGCACCCGGTCCAGCGCCGCGATCAGGCGCCCGACCTCTTCGGCGCTGGTGTAATGCACTGCGCTCATCCGCAGGACACCCTTGTCCAGGTCGATCCCCAGTGCCTGCAGGGGCCGCACGGCGTAGAAATCGCCTGCCCAGCAGGCGATACCGTGGCGGCCCAGCTCTTCGCTGACCGGTTCGGCAGGTCGGTCCAGTTCTACCGCGACGGTGGGGGCGCGGCGCGCGGCGTCACGGGGCCCAAGCAACCGCAAGTCGTTGCGCTGGCCAAGATAATCCAGCAGGGGCTGGATGACCGCCACTTCCTGCGCCCGCATCAGGTCGTGCACACCACGGTTTCGCGCAGCCGCTTCGCCCGTGATGCCGTGCCGCGCGGCCAGAGCATCTATGTAGTCCGCCATGCCGGCACAGGCCGCAACCTGGGCATGGTCGGGCCCGGCCGGGGTATGACGTTTGTAAAGCACCCCATGATTGAAGAAGTGCGCCTGCCCCGGCAGCTCGAACCCGAAGTCCTCGCGGATCACCATGATCCCCTGATGCGGACCATAGGTCTTGTAGGCCGAGAACAGATAGACGTCGCATCCCAGTGCCGGAATGTCCGGAAAGCCGTGGGGGGCATAGGACACGCCGTCCACGACCGTCCGTGCCCCTGCCGCCCTGGCCATGGAGCAGATCGCCGCCACATCGTTGATCTCGGCGATCACGTTGGAGCAGTGCGGGAAGCAGACAAGCTTCACCTTCCCGTCCGCCAGCAACCCGGCCAGAGCCTGCGGGTCCAGCGATCCGGTCCCCCGGTCGATCTGCCATTCCCTGACTTCGATCCCCTCGTCGGCCAGGCGCCGCCAGACGCCGGAATTGGCCTCGTGGTCCTGGTTCGTCACAACCACGGCGCCGTCCGTGCCCGCCAGCCATTTCCGTACCGCCTGCGCCAGCACATAGGTATTCGCGCTGGTGGAAGGGCCGAAGGACACCTCCTGGCGCGAAACCCCCATCATCGCGGCCAGCCGGGTCCGGGCCTCGTCCATCTCGGCCCCGCCGGCCTGCGCCCCCGGATAGGGCCCATAGGGCTGTACCTTCCGGTCACGGTAGAAACGCGTCAGCCGCTCTACCACCTGGATACAGGGGTAGCTGCCCCCGGCGTTTTCGAAAAAGGCGTGGGTGGACAGGACCGGCGACGAAAAGGCCGGAAATTGCGAACGAACGAAATCGAGATCCAGCGCCACGGGGCGGCCTCCTGCATAGGGCCGCCGACCGGGGACACCCGCGCGCGACAGGCGGGATATCCCGGTCCGCGGCAGGTCTTCCAGCCAGATCCGCCGATTTTTCCCGGCGGACCAGTGGCGGCGTTCAGCCAGCCACGATGAGACGCCTAACATTCCGGTCGCGCAACCGCAAGTCCGGCTCCTGCCGGGGCAAAGCTGCCCGAATTTGCGACAGATGACGCATTTTTCCGCGTCACCACAGCCGGCATGCGCGTTTGCCCTCTTGTTCTTTCCGCGTCCAGCCGCCACCTTCCGCATGTCGGGCCGCCTTCCCGGACCGCGCGAGCCAACACAAGGCGCCACCGAATGGCCGCCACTACAGAGGAGTGACGATGTCTCGCCTGCCCATTAGCCTTCTAAGCGCCGTGTCGGTGCTGTCGCTGTCTGCGGCGGCGCATGCAGCCGACCCCGAACTCACCGTCCTTGACTGGGCGGGCTGGGAAATCGACGGGATGCTGCAACCCTATGTCGACAAGCATGGCCAGAAGCCGACCTATGTGTTCTTCGCCGATGACGATGAAGCCTTCCAGAAGGTGTCTTCCGGCTTCAAGGCCGATGTCGTCCACCCCTGCGCCGCTGCCGTTCCGCGCTACATCGAAGCGGGGCTGATCGAACCGTGGGATGTTTCGAGAATTCCCGAATTCGCGAATATCCCGTCGCGCATGGCCGATGCCTTCAGGGACGATCAGGGCGTGTGGTTCATTCCGACCGACTACGCCTACACGGCCATCGCCTACAACGCCGAGACGGTGCCGGCCGAGGATGTGGCGACCGTCCAGGTCTTTGCCGACCCGAAATATGCCGGCCGCATCGCATTGCCCGACAATACCGATGATGTCTGGTCGCTGGCTTTCATGGCGACCGGCACCACATCGTGGGAAAATGTTACCGACGAACAGTTCCAGGCTGCGGCCGACTGGCTGCGCAAGGTGCATCCCAACGTCCGCGCCTACTGGGCCGACCCTTCGGAACTGTCGCAGCTGATGGCGTCGGGCGAGGTGCAGGTTGCCTGGTCGTGGAACGACCCTGTCGCGATCCTGCAATCGGAGAACTTCCCCGTGGGCTTCAACCGCGCTCCGGCCGAAGGCGCGGCCACCTGGTTCTGCGGCTTCGTCAACATGAAGAACGGCCCCGGCTCCGAGGACAAGGCCTATGACCTGATGAACTCGCTGCTTGCGCATTCCTCGGCCCAGCCGCTTCTGGATGCGATCGGCTACGCATCGGCGAACGACGCGGCCATGGCCGAGATCTCGCCTGAGGCGCTGGCTGCTGCCTTCGTCGATCCGATCAGCACGCCGCTGTTCGTGCAGGATCCGCCCTCGACCGCGATGCGCGACCGGATGATCGAGGAATTCGAGATGATCAAGTCGGGCTTCTGAAAGCCCTGCCGCTGGGGCTGTCAGGCGCATGAAACAGGACGCCCGGGGAACACCCGGGCGTCCTTTTTCAATGGTGCGGCATCGGTTTCCGGCGGTTTCCGATGCTGCCGTGATGGACCCGGCATCAGCGAAGGTGCCTTGGGGAAGCCGGAACGCCGGACATTCACTTCAACGTCTGCGACCCCGATGACCCCGGATCGGCAGGTCTGGAAGTTGCCCAGCATGGCCAGGCAGGCCGAAGCCCAGATGCCAAAGGCCAGCCTCGGCCGCGCGGCGGATAGAATCAGACCGGTTGTCGGTGCCGACCCTCACGCGCGCCGATCGTCAGGCCGATGGCACGGCCGAATGTGGAGGAGAACACCAGCGTCTCGAGGTTCTGGCCGATCTCATCACCGTGCAGCCAAGGTCCGCGGGGCGAGGCGCCGGATGTTCAAGCTCTGCCCATCCTTAAGGGCTGCCTGCCTTAGGGGCCATGCCGGGACGGCGCCGATACCCGCTGTCGGTGATCGACTTTCATCCGCACGCCCGGTTCGCAAAGGTTGCACACCTGCATGGCCACCCCTGCCACTTGCATGAACATGGTTGCAGCCACGACACACCCCGCCTTGCGCAGCCCGCCCCCTGCCCCTATATGTGATGCCGTCGGGGGTGACCCCGACTATGGCGATAAACGCACCTGTAATAATCGGCTCGGACCCGGGGGCGGTACCCGGCGGCTCCACCAGACACCCGGCGTTGCGGGGGCATGGGGCCGAAATAGGATCGACGAACGACCAAAGAGGCCAGCTTTCGCCCGGTGAGCTACCACCGTTATCGGTGCATGAACACAGTTGCCAACGACAACCGTGCTCCGGTGGCGCTGGCTGCGTAAGCGGCTCGCAAAACCAAACCTAAGTCCTTCCGCTTAGCCGCGTAAGGCGGGGTTCGCAGGTACCTGGCAACAGAAACCTGCACCTTCCTCCTCCTCTCCCCGCTCCTCGATCGCCTCCGGCGTCTCGTCACCCCCGTCCGCGAGGAGTGACAAAGTCATCGACGAGCGGCTTGCCAGGACCCGCCCCCGCCGCCATCCTGCACCATGCTCCGCGCGGCCCTCCTCCTCTGCCTGACCGCCCCGCCTGTTCTCGCCTGCGAGACCGCACTCCTCTTGTCCATCGACGTCTCCGGCTCGATCGACCGGCCGACTACCGGCTTCAGGCCGGCGGGCTCGCGGCCGCCCTGTCCGATCCCGGCGTCATCGAAGCCCTGGTCCGGGATCAGGTCGCGCTGGCCGTGGTCCAGTGGTCCGGCGTGGCCGAGCAGGCGCTGGTCCTGCCCTGGGCGCGCATGCTGTCCGAGGCCGACGTGACCCGCTTCGCCGCCCGGGCCGGGGCGATGCCGCGCGCCTTCTCGGGCTCGGACACCGCCGTGGGCGAGGGTATCCGCTTCGCCGCCGCGCAGTTCGCCGCCGTGCCCGACTGCCACCGCCGCGTCAGCGACATCTCCGGCGACGGTCAGGAAAACGCGGGCTTCACCGATGCCCGCGCCCGGGCCGAGGCGGTTGCGGCCGGCATCACCATCAACGCCATCGCCATCGAAGAGCCGGGCCCCGCCATCCCGATCACCACCTGTTACCGGCGCTGGATCATCTCGCCCGGCGGCTTCGTCGTCACCGCGCGCGGCCTGCAGGACTATGCCGAAACCCTGCGCCTGAAACTCTTGCGCGAACTCGCCCGGCCGATCGGCTAATCCCCTGCCTTGCCTTGACCGGCACCCGTTGCCTGCATCATCCTGCCACCACGTCGTGCCGCGCCACCCGAAGGACATCTGATGCGCTTCCTTTCCACGTTCGCCAGCGCTTCCGTCGCGCTCGCGCTGTCGCCGGCCATGGCCGAAGAGCCACACCCAAAGCTGGGCCCCGATGCCGTTCCCGTGACCACCGATCACGCCTATCTGCGCACCGCGCCGGCCCCGGATTACTGGGCATTCTCGCCTTTCGTCAAACCGCAGTTCACCTCTTCGGCCTGTTCCATTGCCAGTGTGACTGCTGCGGTGAACGGGCTGGCGGGGCTGCCGCCGCTTGCCGAGGATGCGGTCATGACCCAGCCCGCGCTTTTGGAGGCCACCGGCATTCCCGAATGGGCCGCTCTTTCGGCAGAAGGCGGCGATGGCGTGACCTTCGCCCAACTCGAGCAGTTCACGGCCGCCGCAGCGAAGGCGCGGGGTCTGCCGCTCAAGGTCTCGAGCTTCAGACCCTTGGCCGAGGACGCGGCGACACTGGCGGATTTGCGCGCACGGCTTGTGGTCAACGAGGCCTCGGCCGATGACGTGGCGCTGGTCTATTTCAACCAGGGCGTCGTCACCGGCGACTGGGACGGGCCGCACATCAGCCTGATCGGCGCCTATGACGCGCAGAGTGACCGGGTGCTGATCCTCGAGGTCGATCAGGAATGGTATATCCCCTACTGGACGCCGCTACCGGTGCTTCTGAAGGCGATGCTCAAGCCGACCTCGGCCGAACATGGCCCGCTGGAAGGCGAAACCGGCGGGCTCGTGATCCTCGCCAGATAAGCCGCGCATCGTGACCCCCTCGCTGCCCGAGCTGACACGCACCTTCGCGCGGATCGGCCTTCTTTCCTTTGGCGGACCCGCCGCACAGATCGCGCTGATGCACCGGGTCGTGCTTGACGAGAAACGATGGGTCACCGAGGCCGACTGGCTGCGCGCGCTATCCTTCTGCATGCTGCTGCCGGGGCCCGAGGCGATGCAGCTGGCCACCTGGATCGGCTGGCGGCTGCACGGCGTGAGGGGCGGGCTGATCGCCGGTGGGCTATTCGTCCTGCCTGGCGCAGCCGTCATGCTTGCGCTGTCGCTGATCTACGCGGCAGTCGGGGATGTGCCGCTGGTTGCTGCGCTGTTTGCCGGCATACAGGCCGCAGTCATTGCCATCGTGATCGAAGCGCTGGCCCGCGTCTCGCGCCGTGCTCTGAAGTCGCGCGAGGCCTGGCTGATCGCGGCCGCAGCCTTTGTCGGACTGTTCCTGCTGAAGCTTCCCTTCCCTATGATCATCCTTGCTGCTGCGCTATGGGGCTTTCTGCGCACTCCCGCCGGCGACGGGAACCCCGACGTGACGGCTGCACCACCGATGCTTGCCCGGTCCTTGCGGGTTGCGGGGGTGTGGCTTGCAATCTGGCTGTTGCCGCTGGGCGCACTCTGGGCCCTTGCGCCCGAACGCATCTTCGAAATCGGCACCTTCTTCTCGAAGCTCGCTGTCCTGACCTTCGGCGGGGCCTATGCGCTTCTGGCCTGGATGGCGCAGGAGGTGGTCGAAGACCGCGGCTGGCTGACCCTGACACAGATGATGGACGGGCTGGGCCTTGCGGAAACCACACCCGGCCCCCTGATCCTGGTGAACCAGTTCGTCGGGTATCTGGCCGCGCATCAGGTGGGGGGCTGGACCATGGGAATTGCAGGGGCTGCGGTAGCGCTGTGGATGACCTTCGTTCCCTCGTTCCTGTTCATCTTTGCAGGTGCCCCCTTCATCGACCGGCTGACCCACCTGCCGCGCCTGTCCGGCGCACTGGCCGCCATCACGGCTGCGGTGGTTGGTGTCATTGCCAACCTTTCGCTGTGGTTTGCGCTGAACGTGCTGTTCGCCAGCGTGCCCGAGGCAACCATCGGCCCCATCCACCTCATCTGGCCCGACCCCGCCAGCCTGCGCCCGCTGCCCGCGCTGATTGCTGCCGGCGCAGCCGTGGGGCTGCTATGGCGGCACTGGCCGCTGGTCTGGGTGCTTGCCCTATCGGCAAGCGCGTCGGCACTAGCGGCGCTTTTGTGATTGCCCATTGGCAATCCGCCCGCCGCCCCTTTCCTTGTTCCCCGAATCCCCTATGCTGCATCCAATGGGAAAGGACGGGACATGGCGCGCTCGATCGACTACGGAACCCTAATGCACCGGGCCATGCGCGGTCTGATCCAGACCGTGCTTGCGGATGTGGCACGAAACGGGTTACCCGGCGCGCATCACTTCTTCATCACCTTTGACACCACGCATCCCGACGTGGCCATGGCCGACTGGCTCCGCGAACGCTATCCGTCCGAGATGACGGTCGTTCTGCAGCACTGGTTCGAGAACCTCGAGGTCGGCGACGACAGCTTCAGCGTGACGTTGAATTTCGGCAACCAGCCCGAGCCGATGGTGATTCCCTTCGATGCCATCCGCACCTTCGTGGACCCGTCGGTTGAATTCGGGCTGCGATTCGAGACCCAGCCCACCGACGATGATGACGAGGACGACAACGAGGAAGAGGACATCGAGGCCGAGGACGAGACCCCCCGTCAGGACGCCGAAGTGGTCTCACTCGACAAGTTCCGAAAGACCTGAACCGTGACCTCTGACCTTGCATTGTTCCGCCGACGCCTGCTGCGGAACCCGAGGCAGGTTTCCGCCATCACCCCTTCGTCGCGCACGCTGGCCCGGGCAATGACCCTGGGACTTGGGCCGCACAGCGGTCGCGTGGTCGAGTTCGGACCCGGAACCGGACGGTTCACCGAGGCGATCCTGGCCCGCGGCGTGCGCCCTGAAGACCTGACCCTTTTCGAACTTGACGAGGAGTTCGTCGAACATCTGCGCGAAAGGTTCCCGGGCGTCACGGTCCACCGCCTGCCCGCGCAAGAGGCCCCACGGCTGATCGAGCCCGGCGTATCGACCGTGATCTCGGGCCTGCCGCTTCTGTCGATGCCGTCCGAGGTGCGCGAGGGTATCGTCGATGCCGCATTCCGCATTCTTGCCCCGCGCGGCCGCTATGTGCAGTTCACCTATGGCCCCCGGCCGCCCCTGTCGCCCGAAACGATCGCAAGCCTGGGCCTGACGGTGGACAAGGGGCACAAGGTCTGGGCAAACCTTCCCCCCGCAACCGTCTACCGCTTTCACCGGAACTGAGGCAGGCGTCGGGCAATCCCGTTGAAGGGCGCGACGGTATGCGACGGTATGCCAATTGATTTCACCGCCCCCCGGCGCTATGCGGGACACGAGAGTTTGCGAGGAGATTCCGATGACCGCGACCCGTACCGAGACCGACAGCTTCGGCCCGCTCGAGGTTCCCGCCGACAAGTACTGGGGCGCACAGACCCAGCGGTCGATCATCAACTTCCCCATCGGCTGGGAACGCCAGCCTGTCCCGATCATCCGCGCGCTCGGGGTCATCAAGAAGGCCTGCGCGCTGGTAAACATGGCGCAGGGTGACCTGGACCCGACGCTGGGCAAGGCCATCGTGGCGGCAGCAGAGGAAGTGATCGAGGGCAAGTTCGACGACAACTTCCCTCTGGTCGTGTGGCAGACGGGCTCCGGCACCCAGTCGAACATGAATGCCAACGAGGTGATCAGCAATCGCGCCATCGAGATGCTGGGCGGCGTCATGGGCTCGAAGAAGCCCGTGCATCCGAACGACCATGTGAACATGGGCCAGTCCTCTAACGACACTTTCCCCACCGCAATGCATGTGGCCATCGGCATGCACACGCGCGACGTTCTCCTGCCGGGGCTGGAAAAGCTGGCGAAGGCCCTGTGGGCGAAGTCCGAGGAATTCAAGGACATCATCAAGATCGGCCGGACACATACGCAGGACGCGACGCCGCTGACGCTGGGCCAGGAATTCTCGGGCTATGCCACCCAGGTGGACCGGGGGATCGAGCGGGTGAAGCTCTGCCTGCCTCATATCTACGAACTTGCACAGGGCGGGACGGCGGTGGGCACGGGGCTGAACACCCGCGTGGGCTTTGACAAACGCGTCGCGGCCGAGATTGCCACGATCACCGGCCTGCCCTTCGTCACCGCGCCGAACAAGTTCGAGGCTCTGGCTGCCCATGACGCGATGGTGATGTTCTCGGGCGCACTGAAGACGGTGGCCGGAAGCCTGTTCAAGATCGCCAACGACCTGCGGCTTCTCGGCTCGGGTCCGCGGTCGGGCCTGGGAGAGCTGATCCTGCCGGAGAACGAGCCGGGATCCAGCATCATGCCGGGCAAGGTGAACCCGACCCAGGCAGAGGCGCTGACCATGGTCTGCGCCCATGTCATGGGCAATGATGCGGCGGTGGGCTTTGCCGGCAGCCAGGGCCATTTCGAGCTGAACGTCTACAACCCGATGATGGCCTACAACGTGCTGCAGTCGATCCAGCTTCTGGGCGATGCGGCCGCAAGCTTCACCGACAACATGGTGGTCGGGATCCAGGCAAACCGGACGCGGATCGAGAAGCTGATGAAGGAAAGCCTGATGCTGGTCACGGCGCTGGCGCCCACGATCGGCTACGACAACGCGACCAAGGTCGCCAAGACCGCGCACAAGAACGGCACGACCCTGCGCGAAGAGGCCATCGCCCTCGGCTTCGTCGATGGCGAGACCTTCGACCGCATCGTGCGGCCCGAAGACATGATCGGCCCGAAGGGCTGATGGCCGAAGTCGTCAACCTCCGCAACGCACGCAAGCAGGCGGCCCGCAAGGCCGCCCGCGCCGCGGCGGATGCGAATGCAGCGAAGCACGGTCGCACCAAGGCCGAGCGTGCGCTTCAGACGGCAGAGGCCGAGAAGGCCGCAAGAACCCTCGAAGCACATCGGCGCGAGAGCGAGTAACCGGGCGTTGGCCCGGCTATGACAGGCTGTCGGCAGGAAGGCGCCCGATGCCACACCCGCCTTTGCCTGTCACGTCGCAGGAATGGATGGGCCAGATGTTGTCCAGCCGGACGGCACCCGACGGAGGCTTGGTCGAGAATGCGGGGCATCTCGTGGCGTTCTGCAAATCCCGAGAGGCTCTGATCCGCCTTTCACCCCGGGTTTCCTTTGCAAGAAACGTGGCAAGATCCTTGCTTGGGGATTTTGCACCACCGCTGCATCCGCTAGCCTTCCATCATGACCAGCCGCCCTGCCAAGCATTCGCTCACCCTTCGCGGCCACCGCACCTCGGTCTCGCTCGAGCCCGAGTTCTGGGAGGCCTTCCGCGCCATTGCCGCCGAACGGCAGACCCCTCTTAACCTCCTTGCCGCCGAGATCGACGCCGCCCGGCGCGGCGACGAGGGGCTGGCCTCTGCAATCCGCGTCTTCTGCCTGAACCATTACCGAGGATCCTGATGCGCGCCGCCGTCCTTCGCGCCTACCGCGAGCCGTTGAGTCTCGAAACTGTCGCCGACCCTGTCTGCGAGCCGGATGGCGTGGTGGTGCGAACCCTCGCCTGCGGCATCTGCCGCAGCGACTGGCACGGTTGGGTCGGCGAACACCCCAAGGTGAAACCTGGCGACATCCCTGGCCACGAATACTGTGGCGAGGTGGTCGACGCCGGCCCGCTGGCGACGTGGCGCAAGGGCGACCGTGTGATCGCCCCCTTCATCCTCGCCTGCGGCGCCTGTCCAGAATGTCGGTCCGGTCAGACAACCACCTGCCGCAGCCAACGCGTCCCGGGCTTCGGCGACCGCGGAGCCTATGCCGAATATGTCTCGGTTCCACATGCACATAACCTGACCCGTCTGCCCGAAAGCCTTTCACCCGACCTTGCAGCTGGCCTCGGCTGCCGTGTAACCACAGCCTTCCATGCCCTGACCGGGCGCGCTGCGCTGCAGGCCGGGGAATGGCTTGCCGTCCACGGGACGGGTGGGATCGGCCTTTCCTGCCTGCTTGTCGGCAGGGCGCTCGGGGCAAGGGTAATCGTGGTCGATGTGGTGCCCGACAAGCTGGCCCATGCCCTCGGCCTTGGCGCCGAAGTGGCCCTGGATGCCCGCGAGGGCGATGTTGCCGCGCGAATCGTCGAAGCCACGCAGGGCGGTGCCCATGTCAGCGTTGAGGCACTGGGGATCGAGGCAACGGCCAATGCCTCGCTGAGCTGCCTGCGCCCGCTTGGCCGTCATGTCCAGATCGGCCTTCCTGTCGGGCACACCGCCAGCATGCAGATCGACATGAACACGCTTTACATGCGCCAGCTGTCGATGTTCGGCACGCGCGGCATGCCAGCCTGGCGCTACCCCACCCTGCTTTCGCTGATCGAGTCCGGCCGCATCGACGTGCGCCCGATTGTCGCCCGCAGAGTGCCGCTGTCACAGGCGACAACGGAATTGCAGGCCTTCGACGGCCCCACCGCGCCCGGTGTCGCGGTCATCACCGATTTTTCAACCTAGCTGGCAACACGCGCCAGCGTCCTTGCCAGGTCGCCATAACCGGTCAAGCGCCGCTCGTAGGCCAGCCCCAGCCGTGCGGCACAGTCCTGCGCCTTTGCATCCAGCGCGGGGTCATCAAGCTGCGCCAGATAGACCAGTTTGCGGTAATTTCCGAAATAAATGTCCCGCAGTTCGGGGTGGCGGTCCAGACCCATGGGCTTCCAGACAAAGGCATCGAACTGGCGCACCAGAAAATCCGTAAGATAGAAGGCATCGAATTCGGTTTCGGCACGGGCGGCAAAGGCGGCATTGCCCTCGAAGAAGGCATAGCAGTGCGGGCCTTCTACCATACCGACCCCCAGCCGGTCGCAGGCCGCCTTCAGCAGACCACCCGTCCCGCAATCGGCATAGACGACGAAGATCGTCTCATAGCGCCCCTGCGCCGCAATGACCGCCGCCTCGACGGCTGGGATGATCCGGTCCGGCCACAGGTGCAGCTTGGCGGGCAGGCATTGCAGATCGATATGCTCCCAGCCGTTCGCTGCCTTGAGGGCCAGGATCTCGTGCGCAAGGGCACCACACGCCACCAGAAGGATGCGCCCCGTGTGGTTGGGCGCAAGACCGGATTCGGAAAGGGTCAGATCATCCATCGGGCACCTTCATCGGCGCCGGGGGGCGCCCTAACGGCTGACCCGGGTCCAGGTCAGGATCACACTTGCCGACAGAGCCGCGAACATCAGCGCCACCAACGGCAGACCAGAGCCAAAGGCAAGCCATAGCGTCAGACCCGCCGCAACCAGCACCAGTGCAATCAGCCCAAGAAAATGCGTCAACGGCATGGCTTGTCCCCCTGCGCATCAATCTGCGCCCTGCTGGGGCTTTGTGCAAGCCCCGGCAGGATCACGGAGCCGCGCTCAGGCGTTCAGCTGGTTGTGCTTGCGCGCAACGAACTGCTTGGCGGTCTCGACCGCAACCGCAGCGTCGCGGCAATAGGCATCCGCGCCGATGGCCTTGCCGAATTCCTCGTTCAGGGGAGCACCGCCCACCAGCACGATATAATCGTCGCGCAGGCCCTTTTCCTTCATCGTGTCGATGACGACCTTCATGTAGGGCATGGTCGTGGTCAAGAGCGCCGACATGCCCAGGATGTCGGGCTTTTCGGTCTCCAGCGCCTCGATGTATTTCTCGACCGCGTTGTTGATGCCCAGGTCCACCACCTCGAAGCCGGCGCCTTCCATCATCATCGCCACCAGGTTCTTGCCGATGTCGTGGATGTCGCCCTTCACCGTGCCGATCACCATCTTGCCCATGCGCGGCGCGCCGGTTTCGACCAGCAGGGGCTTCAGGATCGCCATCCCCGCCTTCATCGCGTTCGCGGCAAGCAGCACCTCGGGCACGAAGAGGATACCGTCACGGAAGTCGGCACCAACGATGGTCATCCCCGCCACCAGCGCCTTGGTCAGCACGTCATAGGGCGCCCAGCCGCGCTCGATCAGGATACGCACGCCCTCCTCGATCTCTTCCTTGAGACCGTCATAGAGGTCGTCGTGCATCTGAAGCACAAGCTCGTCGTCCGAAAGTTCGGAGAGGATGATTTCGTCGTCGGCCATTGCGGGCGCTCCAAGCGGAAGTGTCTGACTCGTGCATGGTCGCAAAGCGACCGCATCACTATTCGGCAAGCGACATACACCGGATGAAAGCCGACAGAAAGCCGTCGCGGGCAGGAAAGTTGTGGCGCCTGTTCCGCATATGTTCTAGTTTCGTCACATGAGCAACAGCATCCTTCCTGGCCACCGTCTGCGCGGTCGCGGCGCAGACAGCAATCTCGCCGGCCGGTTCGAGGCGACCCGGCGCGTCGCCTTCGACGACGGCTGGGACATCGCCGAGGAAGAACGGACCGTTCGCACCGAACTGCGAGAAGAGCGCTCGCGTTCGGCCATCACCTGGCATAAGTCGCCTGACCTGCCCTTCGACCGGTCGATCAATCCCTACCGCGGCTGCGAACACGGCTGCATCTACTGTTACGCGCGGCCGTCGCATGCATGGCTGAACCTGTCACCGGGGCTCGATTTCGAGACGCGCCTCATTGCGCGGCCCGGCATCGCTGCCGTGCTGGAGGACGAGCTGCGCAAGCCCGACTACCGTGTGCAGCCGCTGGCCATCGGCACCAACACCGACCCCTATCAGCCGGTGGAACAGGACAGCCGCATCATGCGGCAGATTCTGGGGGTGCTGGCCGCCTTCCGCCACCCGGTCTGGATCACCACGCGCGGCACGACCGTCGAACGCGACATCGACCTTCTGGCCCCGATGGCGGCCGATGGTCTGGCGGCGGTGTCGATCAGCGTCACCACGCTTGACCCCGATCTTGCCCGCCGGATGGAACCGCGGGCACCCGCCCCAAAGCGGCGGTTGCAGATGATCGAGCGGCTGGCCGGCGCGGGCATTCCGGTGCGCATCCAGGTCTCGCCCCTGATCCCGGCGCTGACCGATCACGAACTTGAGGCAGTGATGCAGGCCGGACGCGACGCGGGCGCGCGCTTTGCCAATTCGATTCCCCTGCGTCTGCCACTGGAGGTGGCCGATCTCTTCCGCCGCTGGATCCAGACGACCTTTCCCGACCGCGCGGCGCGCGTCATGGGCAGGGTGCGCGAATTGCACGGGGGCAAGGACTACGACCCTGCCTTCGGCACCAGGATGCGCGGTCAGGGCCTATGGGCCGATCTCATACACCGCCGCGCTGAACTTGCGCGCAGGCGGCTCGGGCTGGGCAGCGGGCTTCCGCCCCTGCGCACCGACCTTTTTGCCCCGCCCCCCAGGGCCGGCGACCAGCTTGCGCTGTTCTGAGCGGTCCGGCCTGACGCAGCCTTATCGGATCTATCCAGGCCCTAACCCCTCCGTCCGCGCCGTTCGCGGCGGGGTTCGCCCGAGGTATCGCCCGTCCCGTCCGAGGCCGAGGAGAATGCACCCAGTTTCGCCGAGATGTCTTCCAGCGTCGGGCGCGGCCCCTTCGGCCGGGTTTCAAGGGCATGACGCATGGCCTTCAGATGCTCGGGCATCGTGCCGCAGCATCCGCCGATGATCCGGGCCCCGGCATCGCGGGCAAGCACGGCATATTCCGCCATAAGTTCGGGTGTGCCATCATAGTGAATGTGGCCATCGTGATACTTGGGAATACCTGCATTGCCCTTGGCGATCACCGGCCGCTGCGTTCCGGTTGACAGGAAGCCCAACACAGTCCGCATCAGGTCAGAAGCACCCACACCGCAGTTGGCACCGAAGGCAATCGGCGGGTTCGGCAGTTTCTCGACCAGATCCACCAGCGCGGCCGATGTCACACCCATCATTGTGCGGCCCGCCGTGTCGAAGCTCATCGTGCCGCACCATGGCATGCCGGCCCGCGCCGCCGCCTCGGCTGCGGCGCGGAATTCCTCGGGGGCGCTGATCGTCTCGACCCACAGGACATCCACCCCGCCCTCCTTAAGACCCTCTGCCTGTTCGTGGAAGATCTCGACCGCCGTCGCGTGGGTCAGTGTGCCCATCGGCTCGAAGATCTCGCCCGTTGGGCCCATCGACCCGGCCACCACCACAGGTCGCCCCGCCTGGTCGGCGATCTCGCGGCCAAGCTCGGCGCCGATCCGGTTCAGCTCCCGCACCCGGTCCTGCGCATTGTGCAGCTTCAGACGCGCGGCATTGCCGCCGAAGGTGTTGGTCAGGAACAGGTCCGACCCTGCCTCGACCGAGCCAAGATAAAGCCTGCGGATGTTATCGGGGCGGTCGGTATTCCACAGTTCGGGCGGCTCGCCAGAGGAGAGGCCCATGTTAAACAGGTTCGTTCCGGTCGCGCCATCGGCCATCAGCCAGTCGCGTTCGCCAAGCAGGCGCGAAAGCAGGTCGGTCATGGAAAGCGTCCTTCGGTTGGCCGGGTTCAGCCCCCAATGCCATGCACCCGGACCCGACGCAAATTCATATTGCGCATGAAATGATGGCGCCCGCCTCAAGTTGCACAGGGCGGGCGCAGAGGGATCAGATCTCGCTCAGCAGCTGGGCCTTGGCCACGGGCATCAGCTCCTTCAGCTTGGCGCGCACCTCGTCGGCGCTGGCCTTGCCGGCCAGATCGGCGACGACCTTGCGCACCACGTCCTCATCGCCGGCTTCCTCGAAATCGGCTTCGACGACCTGCATGGCGTAGGCCGTGGCTTCGTCGCCGGTCTTGCCCATCAGTTCCGCTGCCCAAAGTCCGACCAGCTTGTTGCGCCGCGCCTCGGCGCGGAACTGCATTTCGCTGTCATGGGCGAACTTGGCCTCGAAGGCATGCTCGCGTTCGTCGAAGGTGGTCATGGGCTCCCCCGGGCATGGACTGTTTGTCCCTCATATGCCCCTCGACCGGCCCTGCCGCAAGCCCCCTTCTCCCCCTCGTGCCTTGCGACAGGGCGACCCATGGACTATAGGCCAAGGGAACACCCCCCACGGGGTCCCCTACCCTTTTGCGGGACCCTGAAACGGAGACGGCATGGCACGGCGCAAGAAGGTTTACGAAGGCAAGGCCAAGATCCTTTACGAAGGCCCGGAACCTGGCACGCTGATTCAGTATTTCAAGGACGACAGCGCCCCCACCGTAGCAGCCCCGGCCACGCTGGAGGGCAAGGGGGTGCTGAACAACCGCCTGTCGGAATTCTTCATGTCCGGTCTGAACCAGATCGGGGTACCCACGCATTTCATCCGCCGGCTGAACATGCGTGAACAGCTGGTGCGGATGGCCGAGATCATTCCGCTGGAAGTCATCGTGCGCAACTTTGCCGCAGGACCGATGACCGCGCGGCTGGGCATCCCGGAAGGCACGCAGCTGCCCCGCCCGATCGTGGAATACTACTATAAGGATCCACGGCTGAACTCTCCGATGGTCGCAGAAGAGCATATCGTTGCCTTTGGCTGGGCCAGCCAGCAGGATCTTGACGACATCGTGGCGCTGGCCTTGCGGGTGAATGACTTCCTTTCCGGCGTGATGATGGGCGTCGGCATTCGCCTGGCAGACTTCAAGATCGAGGTCGGCCGCATCTGGGAAGGCGATTTCATGCGTCTGATCGTCGCCGACGAGATCAGCCCCGACAGCTGCCGGCTGTGGGACATGCGCCTTCCCGAGCGCCCTGACGGAACAGTGCCAGACCCGCAGCCACTGGCTGATGTCTATACCGAACTAGCGCGTCGCCTGGGTGTGCTGCCCTCGAACGTCACGCATACGACAAAGCCCACCCTGATCAACTGAGGGCGCAGACCGAAATCGCGTTTTCGGGCATCAGGGTCTTGTCCCCGTGCGGACCGGGCCAGGATCTGCGGCGTCAAAATACCGGAAAGCCCCGGAATGACCGACTACATCGCCTTCCTCCGCCAGAACCTGCGCTGGCTGATGGCCGGCTTCCTGCTGACCTGGGCCTCGAGCTTCGGCCAGACCTTCTTCATCTCGGTCTTTGCCGGAGAGATTCGCGCGGCCTTCGACCTGTCACACGGGGCTTGGGGCGCGCTTTATGCCGGGGCCACGATGGCCTCGGCGGCGGTGATGATCTACTCGGGCGGGCTGACCGACCGGTTCCGGGTGCGGCACATCTCGCTGGTGATCCTTTGCGGGCTGGCGGCTTCGTCGCTGCTGATGGCCACGGCGCCGGCGGTCTGGATGCTTTGGGTCGCGGTGTTCCTGATGCGGCTGACGGGTCAGGGCATGATGGGCCATACAGCCATGGTCGCCATGTCGCGCTGGTTCGCGGCAAGTCGCGGGCGGGCAGTCGCCTTTGCCGGGCTTGGCGTTGCAGCGGGAGAGGCGCTTTTGCCGATCACCGCCGCCAGCCTGATGTTGCTGATCGACTGGCGCAGCCTGTGGCTTCTGGCGGGGCTGGTGCCGATCGTGCTGATGCCGGTGCTTCACGTGCTGCTGCGGCAGGAACGAACGCCACAAAGCTTTGCCGCCGAACAGCATTCGGCCGGCATGGGCGGGCGGCACTGGACGCGGGGCGAGGTCCTGCGCCACTGGCTGTTCTGGCTGCTGGTTCCGGCAATCCTGGGGCCGCCGGCATGGATCACCGCCTTCTTCTTCCACCAGGTTCACCTGGCCGAGGTGAAGGGCTGGGCCCATGTCACGATTGTCGCGCTCTTCCCTGTGTTCACCATTTCGGGCATTGCCAGCATGCTGGCCACCGGATGGGCTGTGGACCGCTTTGGCGCGGCCCGGCTGGTGCCGGTCTATCTTTTGCCGCTGGCCCTGGGGTATCTGGCCATCGCCCATGCGACGACACCGGGCGCGGCCGCCGCAGCGATGGTGCTTATGGGGCTCTCGGTCGGGGCGAATGCAACACTTTCCACTGCGATCTGGGCCGAGTTCTTCGGCAACGCCCATCTGGGCCGGATCCGGGCGATGACGGGCGCAGTCATGGTGCTGGGCAGCGCGATCGGACCCGGCGTGACCGGCCTGCTGATCGATGCGGGGCACGACCTGCCCGAACAGGCAGTCTGGATCGCGGGATATTTCCTGCTTGCGGCAGTGCTGGCCGGCAGCGGTGCCCTTGTCGCGCAGCGGTTGCTTCTGGCGGATGACGCGGGTCTTGCCCCCTGCGCGCCCCTTCGCTAAGGACGAGCAACCCACTGCGCCGGAGGCCCCGATGAAAGCTCGTGTCACCGTCATGCTGAAGAACGGCGTCCTTGACCCGCAGGGCGAGGCCGTGCGCCATGCGCTGGGGTCTCTGGGGTTCCAAGGCGTGACCGGCGTCCGCCAAGGCAAGGTGATCGAACTCGACCTGGCCGAGACCGACGTTGCGAAGGCCGAAGCCGAGGTAAAGGCGATGTGCGAGAAGCTGCTCGCCAATACCGTGATCGAAAGCTACCGGATCGAGCTGCTCTGACCGCAGCCGCCCTGTCAGGGCATCAGATCGGCGTCGTCCCGACGCGTGACCCGCAACCAGATCCCGTCTTGCGCCCGAACCGTCAGATGTGCCACCGGCACCGGAACCCGGTCGGGCAGCGCCTGGAAGTGATAGGCGCGGATCAGATGTGCCAGCATCAGCGTGCCTTCCAGCATCGCGAAACCTGCGCCGGGGCAGACGCGCGGGCCGCGCGAAAATGGCAGATAGCCATCCCGTGCCGCATCGCGTGCCTCGCCTGACCATCGGTCGGGATCGAAATCGTCCGGCCGGTCCCAGATGCGTTCGTGCCGATGCAGATGCCAGGGGCTGATGACAACCTGCGCCCCGGATTTCACCAGCCTGCCGCGGAAATCCTCTTCCGCCACCGTTTCGCGCACCATCATCGGCACGGGGGGATAAAGGCGCAGCGCCTCGCGAAATACATCGCGCGTGTAGCGCAGTTGCCCCAACGTGCCGAATTCTGGCCGCAGGGCCGCCGCCTCTGATGCGACCCGCGCCTGAGCCTCGGGATGCGTGGCCAGAAGATACAGCGCCCAAGCCAGAGCAGAGGCGCTGGTCTCGTGTCCGGCAAGAAAGAAGATCGCCACCTGGTCGACCATTTCTGCGGTTGCAAAGGGCGCCCCGGTCACCGGATCGGGCGTGGTCATGATTTTCGTCGCCAGATCCACGGGTGCGGTTCCTGCCGCAATCGCTGCCGCACGTTCGGCCGTCAGCGCGGAAATCAGCTCCCGGATCACCCGGGCCGAGCGCAGAGTCGCCCGCCGGTGCAGCCGCGGCATCCAGCGCGGCAGGGGCAGGAAGGCGCCCAGGTTCAGGATCGGGGCGCTGCGCTGATAGGCGCGGAATTCGTGAAACACGGCCTGTGCCACCCGGTCCTCAATCGGGATCGAGAAAAGCGTGCGGAAGATCACATCCGCTGCCGCATGGCTGGCATGAAGCTCAACCTCGACCTCGCCCTCGGTCATGCGTGCGACGGCGGCCTCGCTGGCCGCCCAGATCGCCGGAAAAGCCTCCTTCAGCCGGCCGCCCTCGAAGGCCGGGTCGATGATCCGGCGCTGGTGAAGCCATTCATCGCCATTGGTGACAAAGACCGACCGGCCGAGCAGCGGGCGCAGCCCTTCGGTCACCCGGTCCGATTTCGGAAAGTCGGCGGGCCGGTCATCCAGCACGCGCCGCACCAGCGCCGGGTCGTTGCACAGATAGCTGCGGAAGAACGGCGTGCGGAATTCGGCCATCCACGCCCGGTATAGCCGCGCCGGCTGAGCCGACAGGATGTCGCGGCGGAAAAGCCGCAGATAGTCCCAGAGCGGGACGCGATCCTTGCGCGGTTCCGGCTTGGGCGGCCTCATGCCATGTCCCTGTATGGGCTGCAGGCCTGCGCGACCCGTCCGGGCGAGGGTCTGCGCCCCGCGTAGCGTTCGGCCAGTGTCAGGGGCCCGGCGGTTATGCGGAAATAGTCGTAGTCGCCGGGCTGGTCAAAGGCACAGAGATACTGGAAATGCAGCCGGAAGAAGCGCCGCTTCAAGTGTTGCCAGCGTTCGGGGCTCAGCGTCTGGCTGAAGGCGGCCGAGATCACCAGCGGCCAGCGCTGACCTTCAGTCGCCATGCCGCTGACCGCGACCGGATCGCACAATGCGAAACAGCAGCCATCCCCGGGCGCAGAGACATCGACCCAGGTCAGTTCCTGGCGCTGCGACAGGAAAAGCAGATCGCCCCGCAACTTCCGCGCTTCGGGCAGGAAGGACGCCATCGGCACCACCTGGCCAAGCGACAGGAACCCCAGCGACGGGCCCGGCGGCACGCCTTCGCGGATCAGGTCGGCCAGCACGCTGACCGCCAGATGCACGCCCGAGGAATGGCCTACGACCAGAACCTCGTCCACCCCGCTTTCCATGGCAGCGCGAACGCGCCCGCGAAACTGCGCCAGCCTGTCAGCCAGTGCCGCCGGATAGGCCCCACGGGCAACCGCCGTATAGGCATAATCGTGCATGAGGTAATAGACGAAAAGCCTGCGGTCGATCCGGCGAAAGCCTTCCAGCACCGCAAATCCCACGGCAAGGGCCAGCCCCAGGCCTGCCCAGCCACCTCCGGCAAGCCGCGCCACGATCCATCCCGCCAGCATCGCAACCAGTGCCTGCCCCGCCAGCAGCACCGCGGGATAGAGCGCAGCGATCATCGGCCCCTTGCGCAGCCTGAGCAGGCGCCACAGCGCCCCCGATGCCCCATAGACCCATGCCGTCCGAAAGAACAGCAGGTAGGTGCCAAGCACCCCCCTCTCCATCGAGGACTTCACCAGATCGGACCAGACCAGAACCTCCATCTCGGCCTCGGCGGCCTGTTCCATGCAGCTGGTCACGCACCAACCGCCGGCAGTGCCCGGTCGCGCCCGGATCGCAAGCTCGTATCCCGAAATCGCGGCCTGTGCCGCGCCCTCCTTGCGGTACAGTTCGCGATATCTGCGCGGAGGAAAGGGATCATAGCCGGGCACATAAAGGACATGGCGCCGGAAGACACCCGTTCCTTCGCCGATCCCGTTGCCCGACTTCACGCCCGACCTGCCCCGTCTGCCACGCCCCAGCTTACCCATCGGCGGGCGCCAAGGAAGCCTCAGCCGGGCAGAGGCAGACCCAGATATTCATAGGTTTCCAGCATCCAGTAGCTGAAATCGGTGAAGGCCCCGGTCACCAGCGCCAGACCGACGCCGATCAGCAGGGCGCCCATAAGCCGCTCGATCAGCTTCATGTGCCGCTTCAGCCTTGCCAGCAGGGACATCGATCGCTCGATGAAGATCGCCGCCAGAAGAAATGGCAGACCCAGGCCCAAGGCATAGACGCCCAGCAACAGGGTTCCGCGTTCCATGCTGCCCTCCTGCGCGGCCAGAGACAGGATCGCCCCCAGTTGCGGGCCGATGCAGGGCGTCCAGCCGAAGGCGAAGGCCAGGCCCAGCACATAGGCACCAAGGGCAGATCCGCCCCGGTCGCCTGCATCCAGCCGCATCTCACGGTCCAGGATCCCGATGCGGAACAGGCCCAGGAAATGCAGACCGAAAACGATGATGACGATACCCGAGATCCGCGCCAGCAGCAGCTGGTTCAGCAGCACGAAACTGCCGAAAGCCGAAGCGGTGAACCCCAGAAGCAGGAAGATCGTGGACAGGCCGAGAACGAAGAACAGCGCCGGCAGGATCACCCGGCGCCGTGCGGCACCCTGCGCGGTCATCTCGCCCATGCTGATCCCGCCCATGTAGGCCAGATAGGGCGGCACGATCGGCAGGACGCAGGGGCTGAGGAACGACAGGACACCGGCCGCAAGCGCAACCAGCATCGCAGGCAGAAGGGCAGCGTCGATGATCTCGATTCCAAACATGTTCTTCGCGAAATAGCGGCTTTGCAGCCCCGCGTCACGCATTCAGGGCGTCACATCCCCGTGGCCCGGCTGAAACCTTGCCGCGAGGCCCTTCCCCGGCTAAACGGCCGCATGGCCGATTGGGACGAACTTCTGGATTGCGAGGGGCTGCTTTGCCCCCTGCCCGTTCTGCGCGCACGCAAGCGGCTTGCGGCCTTGGCGTCCGGCACCGTCTTGTGCGTTCGCACAACCGATGCGATGGCCAGGATCGACATGCCCCATTTCTGCGCCGAGGCCGGCCACTGCTATCTGGAAACCAGGGATGAAGGGGCCGTCACCCTGCATCTGATCCGTCGCGGATGATCCGATCGGACTTCGCCCTCCTGCCGGAAGACCCGGGCAGGAAGACGAAGTCCATGGAAAGAAGGGTCAGGACTCAGCGGCCCAGCGACCACCAGCCCTTGCGCTTGGGTTTTGCGGCTTCCTCTGCCGGCGCGGTTTCTTCCGCCGACGCGGACCGAGCCTCGCCAGGATCGGCCACCATACCCTCTGCCGCAGGTTCCATGCCCGGATCAGGCGCCAGCGCCGGCAGGTCAGGCGTTGCGGCCTCGGGTGCGGGGGCTTCTGCTGCCGGCATCTCGGTCGCCACGACCTCGGGCGTCGGCGCTGCTGCTTCCGTGGCCTCGGCGGCCGGAGCCTCAGCCGCCGCCTTCGACCTGGTTGTGCGGCTGCGGGGTGCCTTCGACTTTGCCGCGGTCGTTTCTGCCGCGCTCTCTGTCTCGGGTTTCGGTTCGGCCCTGGTCCGACTTGCCCGGCGTTTCGGTGCCGGCTTTTCCGCGGTCGCGGGTTCGGACGTCTCGGATTCCTGCGAAACCGTCCCGGTCACCGGCCCCTCGGAAGAATCAGCATCGGCGGAAGCCGATGCCTCGGCCGTTTCCCCACGCGGCTTGCGCGTGCGCCTGGGCTTTTCCGGCGGTGCAGTCGGTTCGACCTCGGGTTCAACGGCCACGGGCGGCGCAGCCTCGATCGTCTCCGCAGGCTCTTCGGCGGATTCTTCGTCGTCGGCCTCTGCGCCAGCGCCTTCCGCAGCGCCGTTCTCGGCAACCGAACCTTCGCGCTGGCCGCCACGCCGCCGGCGCCGCCGGCGCCGCTTCTTCTTGCCGGGCTGACCCTCGCCTTCTGCGGGTTGGGGCTGCGCTTCCGCTGCCTCGGCATCGACCGCCTGTTCCTCTTCGGCGCTTTCCTCGACGATATCGTGGTCCTGCTCATCGACGGGCGCGCCCATCAGGCCCGCATGACCCGAAACGACCGGGGTCTCGGGAACGACCCTTGTCGCAGTCTTGAACTTCTCGATCGTGTAATCGGGGCTGACCAGCATCGGGTCTGCCTCGATGCGAACGCTCATGCCGTAGCGAGCCTCGATCAGTGCGATGTGCTCGCGCTTGTGGTTGATCAGGTAGTTCACGATCCCGATCGGCGCCTTCAGCAGCACTTCGCGCGACCGCTTCCGCGTGCCCTCTTCCTCAAGCGCGCGCAGCACGGTCAGCGCCATGGAATCATCCGACCGGATAAGACCCGTGCCGTGACAATGCGGGCAGGGCTGGGTGGTCGATTCCAGCATGCCCGGGCGCAGCCGCTGGCGGCTCATCTCCAGAAGACCGAATCCGCTGATCCGGCCGACCTGGATTCGCGCACGGTCGGTCTTGAGCTTTTCCTTCAGGCGCTTCTCGACAGCGGCGTTGTTCTTGCGCTCTTCCATGTCGATGAAGTCGATGACGATCAGACCCGCCAGGTCGCGCAAGCGCAGCTGGCGTGCGATTTCTTCGGCCGCCTCGAGGTTGGTCTTCAGCGCGGTTTCCTCGATCGAGCCTTCCTTGGTCGCCCGGCCGGAGTTCACGTCGATCGCCACCAGCGCCTCGGTCACCCCGATCACGATGTAACCGCCGGATTTCAGCTGGACGACCGGGTTGAACATGCCCGCAAGGTAGCCTTCCACCTGATACTTGGCGAACAGCGGAGTCGGCTCGTTGTAGCGGATCACCTGCTTGGCATGGCTGGGCATGATCATCCGCATGAAGTCCTTGGCGGTGCGATAGCCCGCCTCACCCTCGACCAGCACCTCGTCGATCTCGCGGCTGTAAAGATCGCGGATCGACCGCTTGATCAGGTCGCCTTCCTCGTAGATCTTGGCTGGCGCGATCGACTTCAGCGTCAGTTCGCGGATCTGTTCCCAAAGCCGCATCAGATATTCGTAATCGCGCTTGATCTCGGGCTTGGTCCGCTTGGCCCCTGCCGTGCGGATGATCAGCCCCGCACCTTCGGGCACCTCGATTTCCGACGCGATCTCCTTGAGCCGCTTGCGGTCTGCGGCCTGGGTGATCTTGCGGGAAATTCCGCCACCGCGCGCCGTATTCGGCATCAGCACGCAATAGCGGCCGGCCAGCGACAGATAGGTTGTCAGCGCCGCGCCCTTGTTGCCGCGCTCTTCCTTGACGACCTGGACCAGCATAATCTGCCGGACCTTGATCACCTCCTGTATCTTGTAGCGGCGCGCGCGCGGGCGACGCGGCGGGGCGATTTCCTCGGCCAGGTCTTCTTCGGCAATCGATTCGATCTCGTCGTCGGTCTCGCTGGCGTGGTCCACGGCGCGATAGGGCGCCTCGCCCTCGCCGTTCTCGCCACCTTCGGCCTTGGCGGAAGCCTCACCGTCAGGGCTAGGCGTGGCATCGACCAGCTCGGTCTCGCCGGCATCGATCAGGTCGGAATCGTCATCTTCAAGATCGACCACCGCCATGCCTTCCGGGCCTTCGGCAACGGCGTCATCCGCTTTTGCGGCTTCGGTCACGGGCGCAGGGCGGGCGGGGCGGCGGCGCGACCGACGGTTTTCCTCTTCCTCCTCGGCGCGGGCCATCGCCCGCTCTTCCTCGATCAGAGCTTTCCGGTCAGCGACCGGGATCTGATAATAGTCAGGGTGGATTTCGGCAAAGGCCAGGAAACCATGGCGGTTGCCGCCGTACTCGACAAAAGCCGCCTGGAGCGAAGGCTCCACCCGCGTCACCTTGGCGAGATATATGTTTCCGGTAATCTGGCGTTTGTTGACGGTCTCGAAGTCGAACTCTTCAACCTTGTTTCCGTCCACCACCACGACCCGAGTCTCCTCGGGATGGGTGGCATCGATAAGCATCTTCTTGGCCATGATGTTCCAATGCGCCCGGCCTGCCAGAAGCCCGCCCCGGGGAAGCCCCGGGTGGATGGCTGACAGGGAAAAGGCGGCTTGTTCGGGCGATGGCGCGGACAGCAATGCGGCGGACCGTGCCCGGTGGGCACCCCTCGTCCTGACTTGCGACTGTCGCACACATCATCGCGTTTCACTTCGGGAAGCCATGTGGCGACCCACCTGTTCACCCCGCATCGTCAATGACTTGGCGGGAAATTCCGGCCTTGCGGCCTATCCGACTGCCCGACAGGCGGCACGCTTCGGGCGCCAGTCCTGCCGGACAGAGAATTCCTGCGCGAAAGCATCGCCTTCGCGTCAGGCGACCCTAACGGGAATTCTGCCGGAAACACAATGGGCATTCTTCGCCCGGCACGGCGGGATCTGCCCCGCGCCCGCGGGCAAGACCTGATGCGCAGATATGCCACGCACGGACCGGGACGGCGACGCCCTGTCACATGCCAACGCGCCGCAGACAGCCGAAGCCGTTTCGGGGCTGCCCGCAGGAAACCCCGAAACGGGCAGCAAGTTCAGACATAATCCGACCGGCTGAGCCCGTATTTGGCCATCTTCTCGTTCAAAGTCCGGCGCGGCAGGCAGAGTTCTTCCATTACGGCGACGATCGACCCCTTGTGCCGCCGCATCGTGTTGTCGATCAGCATCCGCTCGAAAGCCTCCACATAGTCTTTCAGCGGCTTGCCTTCCGTGGTCAGCACCGGACCGGCGGCTTCGTTGTCGGCCATCAGCAGGCTGGCGATCGACCCTGATCCGCGCCGGTTCTGCAGGACTGCGCGTTCGGCAATGTTCACCAGCTGACGCACGTTCCCCGGCCAGGGCGCCTGCAAAAGCTGCGCGGCCTCCTGCGCGGTGACCTGGGGGGCCTCGCAGCCGTATTCCTCGGCGAACTGTTCGCTGAGTCGGTTGAACAGCGTCAGTATGTCCTCTCCACGGGTGCGCAGGGGCGGCAACACGATGGTCATCGCCCCCAGCCGATAATAAAGGTCGGGCCGCAGAACCTGTTCCAGCGTCGTATCCGGCGCGTGCTGGTTGCAGATCGCGATGATCCGGGTTTCCGGCGGGGTGCCCTGGTCATTGATGAAGGTCAGCAGACGTGCCTGCAACGCATTCGGCAGGGCTTCGATGTCCTCAAGGCAAAGCGTCCCGCCCCGCGCCTCTTCCACCAGCGGAAGGGTGCCATCCTCGGCCGGGCCGAAAAGACGTGCAGCAAGCTGCTCCTCACCCCACGCGGCGCAGGAGATCGCCACGAACTTCTTCGACGCCCGCGGCCCCACGGCATGCAACGCATGGGCAACCAGCGTCTTGCCGGTGCCCGTCTCGCCGTCGATCAGCACATGGCTGTCGGCCTGGCCAAGATCGAGGATGTCCTCGCGCAGCCGCTCCATTGCCGGGCTGGTGCCGATCAGCTTCTTCATGATGGTCGAGCCGTCGGACAACTCCTTGCGCAGCGCGCGGCTGTCCAGCGTCATCCGCCTCGCCTGGGTGGCCTTCTTGGCCAGTTCGGTCATCCGGTCAGGGTTGAACGGCTTTTCCAGGAAATCGAATGCACCGACGCGCATCGCTTCGACCGCCATCGGCACGTCGCCATGGCCGGTGATCATGATGACCGGCAGGCCCGAATCCTGCCCCATCAGCCGCTTGAGGAATGTCATGCCATCCATGCCCGGCATCTTGATGTCGCTGACGACGACGCCCTGGAAATCCGGGCCGATCGCCTTCAGCGCATCCTCGGCACTGGCATAGGTTTCGGTGTCGAATCCCGACAGCGCCAGCCACTGGCTGATCGACTGCCGCATGTCCGCCTCGTCATCGACGATTGCCACCTTCATTACGCGGGCCATGGGGACCTCTTCATTGTCATTCTGCTGCTTCCTGTCTGTTGCCCAGGATCGGCAACTGCATTTCGAAAACCGCCCCGCCACCTTCGGCGTTCCGCGCCGTCAGGCGGCCGCCCAGATCGGTCACGATCCCGGACGAGATGGCAAGGCCCAGTCCGACGCCCTCGCCCGGTTTCTTGGTGGTGTAGAAGGGCTCGAACAGGTTCTCGAGATCGCTGATCCCGTGTCCGTTGTCACGCACGGTCAACGTCGCCGTCTCGCCGGCCGACAAAAGGATGTCGATCTGAGGATCGCGGATGTCCTTCGTCGCGTCCAGAGCATTGCGCAAAAGATTGATGATCACCTGCTCCAGCCGAATACGGTCGGCCATCACCATCACCGGCTGGCGCGGCAAGCCGCGGGTGATCTTGACCACCCGCGCCTTGAGCTGCGGCTCCATCATCGCCAGTGCTGAAGACACACAAGCACGAAGATCAACTTCCTCAAAGGCTTCTCCGCCCTTCCTCGCGTAAGACTTCAATTGGCGGGTGATCGCACCCATCCGTTCGATCAGGTCGTCGATGCGCTGGAACGAGGACAAAGCCTCGTCCGGGCGCTTGCGTTGCAGCAACAGCCGCGCGCCGGCCAGATAGGTCTTCATCGCCGCCAGCGGCTGATTCAGTTCGTGGCTGACAGCAGCCGACATTTCACCCAGTGCGGCCAGTTTCGAGGATTGCGCTAGTGTCAGCTCTGCGACCTCAAGATCCTTCTGCACCTTCTCGCGTTCGGCGATTTCGCGTTGCAGCCGAGCGTTCAGCGCGCGCAGTTCGGCCGACTCCCGCTGGAACGTCAGCGAACGCGACCAAGCCCGACGCGACAGCATGTAGAAGGTGAACGCCATGAGAATGGCAAAGCCCATGATCTGCAGTGCCAGAATGCCGTTCACCTGCTCGCGCACCGAACCGTAGGCGGTGAAGGTCTGCAACTTCCAACCACGGAAGGGGATGCGCGCCTCGGTCTTCATCACCGCTTCGCCCCGGACATAGGCATCCGGTGGGGTCTGCGCCCAGTCGGCCGTGGCACGCAGCGCGCGCGAGATCGCCGAGGGCGGGTCGCGCAGTGCCAGCGCCTCGGCCACCGGCTGGCCGCGCCAGACCGTCTCGGTCGCAAGGATCACGATTCCTTCGCTGTCGGTCACCAGCACCGCATCCTGCAAACCCGCCCAGGCGCGTTCGAATTTCATCAGATCGACCGAGACGACGATGACACCGATGACCTTGGAGTCCGACAGCAGCGCGCGCGAGTAGACGAAATCGAAACCGCCCGCCTCGCGTTTCACTGCGCTGAAGATGGTATCCTTCGTGCGTTGCGCATCTACGAAATACGGGGCGTTCCGGTTGTTCGTGCCAAGGATGTTGCGATTCGTCGCACCCACGACCCGCCCGTCCCGGTCGAGCAGCCTGATCGAGGCCACGCCGATCTGGGATTGCAGCGCGATCAGCTTTGCCGAGGTCGAGGAGTAGTTGCCGTCACGCAGCGCCTGGACGAGTTCTGGGTCGCGCGACAGAAGCAACGGGACGACCGAGGTCCGCTGCAATTCCGCCATCAGGTTGCCGGTGTAAAGCGCAAGTCGGACTTCGGCACGGCTGCGCGTGTCGTTCGTATAGCGTTCGGTCAACAGGCGGTTCGAGACCAGAACGATCGCGACGGCAAGCATGATAAGCAGGCCCACCGCAAGCTTGGCGCGCCAGGACATGCCCTGATCGGACTGTGCAAGCTGAGGGGTTTTTGCTGCCATGCACGAAGATTAGGGCCGGGCCCGGCGGCCCTCAAGCGGAAGGCGGTCAGGCCAGCGCCATCCCGCCCATGATCGACGAAAAAAGTGCCCGCCCGTCTTCCGAACCCAGCGCTGCCTCGGTCGCGCGTTCGGGATGCGGCATCATCCCCAGCACGCGGCGGTTCTCCGACAGGACGCCGGCAATGTCTGCCATGCTGCCGTTGGGGTTGTCGCAGTAGGTAAAGGCTATGCGATCATCGCCCTTCAACCGCGCCAGGCCCTCGGCGTCGATGGTATAGTTGCCGTCGTGGTGGGCGACGGGAATGCGGATCGTCTGGCCAAGGACATAACCTGAGGTATAGGCGCTGTCGGTCGTACCAACCCGAAGCGTGACCATCCGGCAGACGAACTTCAGCCCGGCATTGCGCATCAGCGCACCGGGCAGCAGGCCCATTTCGGTCAGGACCTGAAAGCCGTTGCAGATCCCCAGGACATAGCCGCCCCGTTCGGCATGGGCCCGGATCGCACCGCTGATCGGCGACTGTGCGGCGATCGCGCCGCAGCGCAGGTAGTCGCCGAAGCTGAAGCCGCCAGGCACCCCCACCACATCGACGCCCTTCGGCAGGGAGGTATCCTTATGCCAGACCCGCGCCACCTCGAACCCTGCCCCTTCAAAGGCTACGGCAAGATCGCGGTCGCAGTTCGATCCGGGGAAGGTGACGACGGCGGCTTTCATGGGCGATTCCCCTGCGGCTGAATGCGCGCGGTGATACCGCATGGCGCAGCGAAGGGCCAGAGCTTGCGCCCTGCCTGAAAGGTCGTAGGCTTGTACGATGCTGACGACGCTGGCACTGTCCGACCTTCGCGACCTTTTCGGTGACAGGTTTTCCGTGTCGCCGTCGGTTCTGGCAGAGCATGGGCAAAGCGAAAGCCTGGTGACGGCCGGGCTGCCGGATGCCGTGGTCTTCCCCCGCGCAACGGAAGAGGTTGCCGCCCTGGCCCGCTGGTCCGCCACCCACCGTGTGCCGCTGATTGGCTGGGGTGCGGGAACCTCGCTGGAAGGCCATGCCTTGGCCCTGGCGGGGGGCGTGGCGGTGGATTTCCGCGACATGGCCAGGGTTGTGGAGGTGCGGCCCGAGGACAGGCTGGCGCGGGTACAACCCGGCATCACACGTGAGGCGCTGAACCGCGAATTGCGGACGACGGGTCTGATGTTCCCGGTCGATCCGGGGGCAAATGCCAGCCTGGGCGGCATGGCATCGACGCGCGCCTCGGGCACGACAGCAGTTCGCTACGGAACGATGCGCAGCAATATCATGGGGTTGGAGGTCGTCCTTTCCGATGGACGGGTTATCCGAACCGGCAGCCTGGCCCCGAAGACCGCCGCTGGCTACGACCTGACTGCGCTTTTTGTGGGGGCCGAGGGGACGCTTGGCCTGATCACAGAGCTTGTGCTGCGCCTGCACGGTCAGCCCGAAGCGGTCATGACCACGGTTGCAGCCTTTCCTTCGGTCGCGGCTGCAGTGGACTGCGTGATCGCCACGATGCAGATGGGCCTGACGCCGGCACGTATCGAGTTTCTGGATGCCGAAACGGTTGCGGCCTGCAATGCCTTCTCGGGCCTGTCGCTGCCGGTCCAGCCGCAGCTTCTGGTCGAATTTCATGGCCACGCCGAGGGTCTGAACGAGGATGTGCGCCGGTTCCGGAACCTTGCGGCCGACTTCCGGGCAGAGGGGCTTGCCTGGGCCGAACGGCAGGAGGACCGCAGCCGCCTCTGGGCGGCGCGGCATGCGGCCTACCGGGCAATCCTGGCCTCACGGCCGGGGGCAAAGGCAGTGGTGACAGATCTCTGCGTGCCGATCTCGGCCTTGGCCGAAGCGGTAGAGGAGACCCGGGCCGACATTGCCGCGTCAGGGCTTCCCGGGCCGATCCTGGGCCATGTGGGAGACGGGAATTTCCACGCGATCCTGATGGTTTACCCCGACCGTCCCGAAGAAATGGCCACAGCAAGAACGTTGGCCCGGCGAATGGCGGAACGCGCCTTGCGGCTTGGTGGCACGATCACGGGCGAACATGGGGTGGGCTTTGGCAAGCTGGCCTACATGGCGGCCGAACACGGAGCGGGCTGGCAGGTCATGGGCGCGGTCAAGCGCGCGCTTGACCCCATGAACCTGATGAACCCCGGCAAGGTCGTGCCGGGGTGAGGCGTCACATGTAGGGGTGAGGATGGCGGAAAAGGCCGCGGTCGATCTCGCGCTCGCGCCGTTCCAGGTCATAGAGCGACACGGCGGCATTCAGATAGGCACGCTCGCGGTCGGACAAGGCCGCAGGATCGCGGGAACAGATCAGTGATTTAAGCAGGTTCAGCATCGTTTCGATCCTTTCATCTTGCCGCAAACATAGGACGCCGCAGCGCAGCATTGCAGAGCCGGAACGGAAGGCCCGTCATGCGCCTGCTGCATGGCTCTTCCATTTCCGCCTCGGCTTTGATCATTAACGCCGGTTGCGAAAAGGTTTGCCCAACAGCGGAAGGACTTGATGTGCCACGGAAGGATCTGTCTACAAAATTCTGAAAAACCTATAATATCAGAAATTCACAAAAAAGATCGCGCCTTCCGGCTGCCCATGCCAAGGCATTCCCCCGCCGCCGCGCCCGCGGGATCTGATACGTTCAACCATCCGCATCAAAGCCACCCTGCACGACTTGCTCGCGCACCACTTCGTCGTGGACTGGCGACGCCACATGGCGACCAGAAGTCTAGCCCGCCCGGGAAGCGTTAGCCTCGCACTAGCCGGCCAACAGCGCCCGCGCGGCAGCCCTTGCGGCTTCGGTCACGGTATCGCCAGCCAGCATCCGGGCAATTTCCTCGACCCGTTCCTCTTCTGGCAGAGCGGTTACGCTGGACAGGGTCTGGTCCCCCGCCACACGCTTTTCCACCCGCCAGTGCCGGGTGCCGAAAGCGGCGACCTGGGGGCTGTGGGTCACGACCAGAACCTGGGCACCTGCAGCAAGCGCCTTCAGCCGCCGCCCCACTGCATCGGCGGTTGCCCCCCCCACGCCCCGGTCAATCTCGTCGAAAATCAGGGTCTGGCCGGGGGTGTCGCCGGTTAGGCAGACTTTCAGCGCCAGCAGAAAGCGGCTGAGTTCCCCGCCCGAGGCGATGCGGTTGAGCGGCCCGGTCGGCGCGCCAGGGTTGGTAGCGACGGTGAATGTCACGGCATCCACGCCCTCTGGTCCTGGCTCGCCCGCGGCAATTTCAGTGCGAAAGGTCGCACGTTCCATCTTGAGGGGCGCCAGTTCGGCAGCCATCGCAGCGTCGAGCCGGACGGCCGCCGCGCGCCGGGCGGCCGTCACCCGTGCGGCTTCGGCCGCATAGGCTGCCTCGGCCTCGCGCGCGGTGCGTTCCAGCCGGGCAATGCCTGCCGCTCCGCCGTCGATCGCGGCCAATCGCCTGCGCAGGTCTTCCGCGAAAGTGCCCAGATCGTCAGGCAGCACGCCATGCTTGCGTGCCAGCGCCCGGATGGCAAAAAGACGTTCTTCGACACGCTCCAGCTCTCCGGGATCGAAATCCAGCGCCTCAAGCGCGTTTTCGACCCCGGCCTGAGCCTCGCCCAGTTCGATGAGCGCGCGGTTCAGCGCCTCCATCGCCGCGTCGAGGCGGCCCTCTGCCTTGTCAGCGGCGCCATCCAGCCAGCGCAGCGCATCGCGCATCCGGCCCTCGGCACCCTCTTCGGACAGCGCCACCAGCGCCCTGGCCACATCCTCGCGGATACGGGCAGCGCCCTGCATCAGGCGGCGGCGGGCGTCAAGCCCGGCTTCTTCGCCCGGTTCGGGGTTCAGGCGGTCAAGCTCGGCCACCGCATGGCGCAGGAAATCCTCGTCCGCAGCGGCACGGGCCATGGCGGCTTCGCCCTCGGCCAGGGCGGCACGAGCCTCGCGCTGAGCGGCCCAGGCCGCCCGCAGGGGGGCAAGATCAAGGCCCGCGAAGGCATCAAGCAGCGCGCGATGGCCGCGTGGGTTCAAAAGGCCCCGATCGTCGTGCTGGCCGTGCAGCTCTACCAGATGGTCGGAAAGGTCGCGCAATACCTCGCCAGAAACGCGGCGGTCGTTGATCCAGGCGGTCTTGCGTCCGTCGGCGGTGTTCACGCGGCGCAAAATCAGTTCATCGTCCACGTCGATGCCGGCTTCGTTCAGCACGGCGTGGGCGGCGTGGCCGGGCGCGAGATCGAACACGGCGGTGACCTCGCCCTGCGTGGCCCCGGCACGCACCAGTTCGGCGCGGCCGCGCCAGCCAAGGACGAAGCCCAGCGCGTCCAGCAAAATCGACTTGCCTGCCCCGGTCTCGCCGGTCAGCACGTTCAGGCCCGGGCCAAGATCAAGGCTGAGCCGGTCGATGATCAGCACATCGCGGATCTCAAGAGCGCGCAGCATGGTCGCCCTCGCAGGGTGCGCTACAGCGCACCATGACTACAACCACTCGCCCTTCACCATCTGGCGATATACCGTGCGCAGCCAGCTATCGCCCTTTGCCTCGGGTGCCAGGCCCTTCCCCTTCAGAAGCCGGAAGCTGTCCTCGTAGAAGGGCGAGGACTGGTAGTTGTAGCCAAGGATCGCGGCTGCTGTCTGTGCCTCATCGTTCAGGCCCAGCGCAACATAGCATTCCACCAGACGGTGCAGTGCCTCGGCGGTGTGGGTGGTGGTCTGGAAATCCTGGACCACGACCCGGAAGCGGTTGATCGCAGCGGTGTAGTGGCGGCGCTTCAGATAGTAGCGCCCGACTTCCATTTCCTTGGCGGCGAGCTGATCGAAAGCAAGATCAAACTTCAGAATCGCCGAGCGGGCATATTCGCTGTCGGGATAGGTCTCGATCACGTCGCGCATGCCCTTCAGCGCCTGGAAGGTGACCCCCTGGTCGCGCCCGACATCATCGATCTGATCGTAATAGCTGAGCGCCATGAGATACATGGCGTAGGGGGCATCTTCATCGCCGGGGTAGAAATCGAGGAAGCGTTGCGCCGCATCGCGCGCCTCTGGATATTTCTTCGCCTTGTGCAGGGTATAGGCCTGCATGATCAGCGCGCGCTTGGCGAATTCGGTATAGGGATAAAGCCGCTCGACCTCCTGGAAGTAGATCAGCGCACTGTCGGGCTTGCGGCTGGTTTCCAGCTCAAGCTCACCCTTCTTGAAGATTTCCTCTGCGGTGTAGCTTTCAAGCGGCCGTTCGTTGCTGCCGCCGCCGGAACAGCCGGAGAGCAAGGCCACCACAATCGCTGCCGTAAGAAGCCCCGCGCCGGGCCGTCTGCCTGCCATAGTCCGCCTGTTCAAACCTGCCGCCCCAGCGCCTTTGCCACGACCCGGCATACCCGTTGGATCCTGCCAACCGGGCGATCCGGCCCGGTGTTGCCTTGTCCTAGCACAGAAAAATCGGCGGCGCAAAACGCCTTTCGTGACTTTCGCCTCGCTGATCTTCTGTCAGACCCGCGCAGGCAGGTCACCGACATGGACGCCAACCCCCGGCAGCTTGCCGAAGGTGCGCGGCCCGCACGCAACAAAGGCATGGGCTTCGGGATCGGCAAACAGCGCGCGAAGTAAGCGGTTGGTCAAGGCATGACCCGCGCGGCTGCCGGTGTATCGACCGAGAATCGGCCCGCCCGCCAGGGCCAGATCGCCCATTGCATCCAGCATCTTGTGCCGCACGGGTTCGTCCGCGTAGCGCAGGCCGCCGGGCGACAAAACCCGGTCACCATCAAAGACCACGGCATTTTCCAGCGTTCCGCCCAGCGCCAGGCCCCGTTCTCGCATCACATCGACATCGGCCTGACGACAGAAGGTGCGGCTGTCAGAAAGTTCACGCACGAAGGCGCCGTTTGCAAGGTTCAGACTGCGGGATTGTGTCCCGATGGCCGCATCCTCGAAATCGATGCTGAAGTCGATTTCCAGCATCTCGGCCGGCTCCAGACGCGCGACCGCCTCGCCTTCGCGCACTTCAATCGGCTTCAGGACGCGGATCGCCCTGACCGCGGCGTCCTGCCCCGCGATCCCGGCCTGCAGGAACGCGGCGACGAAGGGCGCAGCCGAGCCGTCAAGGATCGGAACCTCGGGACCGTCGATGTCTATAAGGCCGTTGTGGATGCCGCAACCGGCCAGTGCAGCCATCACATGTTCGATGGTCGAGACCGCAACCCCGTCCGCGTTCTGGATCACGGTGCACAGCCGCGATGGCGCGACCGCATCCCAGCGCGCGGGAATCAGGGCACCGCCCAGATCCGTGCGACGAAACCAGATGCCGTGATCCGCCGGCGCAGGGCGAACGGTCATGCGCACCGCTACGCCCGTGTGCAGGCCAGACCCGATGAAGGTAGCGGGAGATTTCAGCGTGTTCTGCACGTCTTGCCCAACCTCTTGTGGTGCCGGGGTCATAGCCCGCCACCGATTGACCGTTAAGTAATCTTGCATGCCGACAAGCTCAACTCACTCTTTGTGACGGTATGTGTCAGGCCTGAAACATGCGGCAAGCCTATGAAAAACAAAGGAAAGGCCCGGAAGATCCGGGCCTATCCGCAGGGTCACCTTCGGGCCTTTTCAGTTCGCCTGACGGCGCAGGAAGGCCGGAATCTCGATCCGGTCGCGGTCGCTATCGGCCTCCTGGTCATCGTCATAGGCGGTGACCGGAGGCTGCTGCCGGCTGACCGGGGCGGCGGCAGGGCTTGCCTGCTCCAAGTGCCCGGCCATGCGGTTGATCAGGGATCCGATACCGAAACGGGGCTTCGCGGCCGCGGCCGATGCCGCCCCCGGAGCAGGACGCGACCCCACGGCGGATGCGGTCGGTGCCGGGCGGCTGACCGCCGCCTGCAACCTGGCAATCGCCTCGGGCGAGGGCTGGCCGGCTGCGCTGCGCGGGCGCGGCGCGACGAACACAGCGGGATCGTTCTCGATCGCGGAAGGGGTAGAACGGATTAGGGTTGGCTGAGGTGCGGGCTGCGGGCGATAGGCCGGAGGCGGCAGGTCGTCAACCGGGGCATCATCCTCGGCGGCGATTTCGGCCTGCGAGGCGGCGGCATCGAAAAGCTGGCGATCCACCTCATCCTCGAACTCGGGCTTCGGGTCGGCGACGGATGGGCTTACGGAAACCGGCTGCGGTGCGGCGCGCGGAGCTTCGGGGGCCTGGTGCGACATCGTCAGCGGCGCCGCCATGCCCCGGCGCGCCACCGGCACGTCGCTCCGGCTTGCGGCGGATACGTCGATGCCGGTCGCCACGACTGACACACGGATTCGGCCTTCCATTTCGGTATCCAGCGTCGAGCCGACGATGATGTTGGCGTCGGGATCCACCTTCTCGCGGATGATGTTCGCGGCTTCGTCCAGCTCGAACAGGGTCAGGTCATGTCCGCCGGTGATGTTGATAAGCACACCCTTGGCACCATGCAGGCTGATCTCGTCGAGAAGCGGGTTTGCGATCGCCTTTTCCGCCGCCTGGATCGCGCGATCGTCGCCGGTCGCCTCGCCGGTGCCCATCATCGCCTTGCCCATCTCGTCCATCACCGCACGCACGTCGGCAAAGTCAAGGTTGATCAGGCCCGGCCGCACCATCAGGTCGGTCACACCCTTGACGCCCTGATACAGCACGTCATCGGCCATTGCGAAAGCCTCGGTGAAGGTCGTTCGCTCGTTCGCCAACCGGAACAGGTTCTGGTTGGGGATGACGATCAGCGTATCGACGACCTTCTGCAGCGCCTCGATGCCCTCCTCGGCCTGGCGCATGCGCTTGGCCCCTTCGAACTGGAAGGGCTTGGTCACGACACCCACGGTCAGCACACCCAGCTCGCGCGCGGCCTGGGCGATGATGGGGGCAGCACCGGTCCCGGTGCCGCCACCCATCCCGGCGGTGATGAAGCACATGTGCGCCCCAGCCAGGTGATCGACGATCTCCTCGATGGTCTCCTCTGCAGCGGCGGCACCGACGCTGGGCTTGGCCCCCGCACCCAGCCCCTCGGTCGCCTTCACGCCCATCTGGATACGTGCATGCGCCTTGGACTGCTGCAGCGCCTGGGCATCGGTGTTGGCCACGACGAATTCGACGCCTTCCAGCGCCTTGTCGATCATGTTGTTCACCGCGTTGCCGCCCGCCCCGCCGACACCGAAGACGGTGATGCGGGGTTTCAGCTCTTCACGCTCCGGAGTCATCGTCAGATTGAGTGCCATGGGTTTGCCCGTCCGTTTCTTGTCCGCCGCCTGTTCTTTTTCCGGCGCATCGCGCACCTGTCCTGCGCACAAACCGCCGATTTGTTCGCAATTCTATCCACAACCCGGAAAAACGTCACGCAAAAAACACTGCGCCAGCGCAAAATATGGGGGATTTGCCCCTGATTTCAGCGGTATTTCGCCGGAAAGACAGGATGTTGTGGTCACCAGTTGTCCTTGAACCATTTGACGGCCCGCCGCAACGAACGCGCAGGGTAACGTTCGGCCGGGATCTCGAAATCCCACCATTCATCCTGCGGGTGTGCGGCAAACAGGCAAAGGCCAACTGCGCTGGCGAAGGCCGCACCGGTAGCCGCCTGCGGCAGGCCCTGCACACGCAGGGGCCGGCCAAGGCGCACGCGCTGACCCAGGATGCGCGTCGCAAGACCGTCGAGCCCCGGGATCTGGCTGCCGCCGCCGGTCAGCACAATCTGTTGGCTGGGCAGGCTGTCGAAGCCGGCCGCATCCAGCGTGGCGCGGACTTCCTCGAGGATCTCTTCCACCCTCGGGCGCATGATGCCGATGAGTTCGGTCCGGCTGATCTGGCGGCGATCCTTTTCCCAGTCGCCGCTGTCGCCGCCGATGTCGATCAGTTCGCGGTCATCCATTCCGGTGGCATAAAGCCCGCCGTGGCGCGTCTTGATCCGTTCGGCAACCGACAGGGGAATCTGAAGGCCCTTTGAAATATCCGAGGTCACATGGTCGCCGCCCATGCGCACACTGTCGGCATAGATCATGTGCTTCTTGATGAAGATCGAGATGCCGGTCGCACCGCCGCCCATGTCGATGCAGGCGGCACCCAGTTCCTGTTCGTCCTCGACCAGGGCAGCGATGCCCGAGACATAGGCCGACGACGCGATGCCGGCGAGTTCCAGGTCGCACCGCTTTATACAGTAAAGCAGATTCTGGATCACCGAGCCATCAACCGAAAGAAGGTGCATGTCCACCGCCAGCCGGTGCCCGATCTGGCCGCGCGGATCGGCAAGGCCCGAGCGGTGGTCAAGCGCAAAGTTCACCGGCTGTGCGTGCAGCACCTCGCGCCCGGGGCCCAGGTCGGGCACGTCGCAGGCTGCGAGCACACGACTTACGTCCTGTTCGGTGACGACACTGTCGTGCAAGTCGAGCTCGCCCGCCAGGCCATAGCTGCGCGGCTCGGCGCCCGAGAAGCAGGCGATGACGTGATCGACCCGCACATTGGCCATCTTCTGCGCCGCCTGCACCGCGGTGCGGATCGCGCGTTCCGTCTCGTTCATCACGGCGATCTCGCCGAAGCGCACCCCGCGCGACCGGGTGGTTGCCGCGCCGATCACGCGGAACTGGCTTTGACCGGCCATCGGCCCCACCCCATCCTGTTCGCGCAGGCGCTCGGGCCCGTCAAAACGCAGGATCAGGCAGGCGATTTTCGAGGTGCCCACGTCAAGAATGGCAATCACGCCGCGCTGCATGGCGGCCCGACGCATGTTCCGCATGGCGCGTTGCGAAGTATAGAGATCGGTCACAGTTCGTTCTCCATGGTTTCGATGCCTTGCGCGCGGCGCAGCTCGGCAAGGGCGTTTGGGGTCAGGCGCAGGGTCGGGCGATGGTCCGACCGTAGGTCCACGGTCAGGATGTCGCGGTTCATGATGTCCTGGACATGATCCAGAGCCAGCAGGCGTTCCAGCGCCTGAACAGGGTTCCTTTCGGGCAGCAGCACCCGCTGGTTACGGTCGAGCACCACGTCCCAGCGGCGTTCGCCCACACGGACAAGCCCGCGGATGCGGGGCAGCAGCGGCCCCGCGGCGTCGAAAAGGGCCAGCGCCTCGGGCATGGCACGGTCGGCCCCCTCGCCTGCGACCAGGGGCAGGTCGGGCCGGTCGCTGCGCGACAGAAGTCCCGCAACACGGTGGCCGGTCTCGTCAACCAGCGTCAGCCCCGCCTCGGTGCGCCAGACGGCGACGGGCACGCGTTCGGTGATCGTGATCTGAAGCACGCCCCCCGCCCGCACCCGAAGATCGGCGCGCAGCACGGCATCCAAAGCCTCGATCCGGGCACGCGCGGCTTCCAGGTCGATGTGAAAGGACGAAATCGGCAGTTGCAGCCCCAGCCGGTCGCGCACTGCCTCTGCCAGTTCGGGAGAGGCACCTTCGATCCGGGCAAGAGAGACGCGGAATTCCGGACGGGATTCGAATTCCTGACGCAGGTGGGTCAACTGGGTGACCAGCGCCGTGCGGTTCGGCTCGTGGCTTAGCCAGGCCGCCCCGGCGCCAACCGCTACCATAAGCGGAAGACCGGTGCGCAGGAAGCTGCGCACGTAAGGGGTCAACATCCAACGCTGCGCGCGATAGGCCCATTTCGACGGCGCCGGGTCGCGGCGCACCATGGCCTGCGCGCGGCGGGCGATCAGCGATCGCATGAGGCGTCCCTCACCATCCAGGCGCAGAAATCGGGGAAGCTGATCCCCTGCATCGCCGCCTGCTCCGGGGCAAGCGAGGTGGGGGTCATGCCGGGCTGGGTGTTCGTCTCCAGCAGGATCAGGCCCGCAAGGCCGCGCGCCTCATCCCAGCGGAAATCGGTGCGGCTGACCCCGCGGCAGCCCAGCGCGCGGTGCGCGCGCAGGGCATAGTCCAGGCAGGCAGCCTCGATTTCGGCCGGGATCTTCGCGGGGCATTCGTGGCGGCTGCCGCCGGGCTTGTATTTCGCGTCGTAGTCATACCAGCCGTCGGTGATGATGTCAGTAACCCCAAGCGCCCGGTCGCCCATCACCGTGGTCGTCAGCTCGCGACCCGGCGCGTAGGTTTCCACCATCACCGTCTGCGGCATCGAAGCCGACAGCCTGGGGGCGTTCGAGCCTTCGCGGACGATGTAGACGCCGACAGAAGAACCCTCGTTGTTCGGCTTCACTACATAGGGAGGCGGCAGGACATGCCCGGCCTCGACAGCGTCGCGGCTGGCCAGAACGCTTTTCACCACGGGCAGGCCAGCGGCGGCATAGACCTGCTTGGTCCGCGCCTTGTCCATGGCCATCGCCGAGGCCAGCACACCGGAATGGGTATAGGGGATCCGCAGCCATTCCAGCAGGCCCTGGACGCAGCCATCCTCGCCCCAGCGGCCATGCAGTGCGTTGAAGCAGACGTCCGGCCGGATCTCGGCAAGTCGCAGGGGCAGATCGGGGCCGCAATCGACCTCGACCACCTCATATCCGGCCACCCGAAGCGCCGCGGCGCATTCGCGCCCGGAGACAAGGGACACCTCCCGCTCGGCGGAAGGGCCACCCATCAACACTGCCACCCGGGGGGCCACCTTGCTCGATGCGCCCGCCATCTCTGCCTCATCCAGGTCTTTTGTGACCCGTGATCTTGTTAGTCCTGCGGGTGTTCTCCGACCCGCATGATTTCCCACTCTAGCGTGATGCCGCTTGATTGGAAAACCTTTTTTCGCACTTCCTCGCCCAGATTTTCCAGATCGGCCGCTGTGGCGCCACCGGTGTTGATCAGGAAATTCGAATGCATTTCGGACATCTGCGCCCCGCCCAGGCGCGCGCCACGCATGCCCGCCTCGTCGATCACCTTCCAGGCCTTCAGCTCGTGCGTGTCGTCGGCGCGCCCGGTCGAGCTGAAGCCGGCCGGATTGCGGAAGGTCGATCCGGCGCTGCGTTCCTTCGTGGGCTGGCTCGCGTCGCGTTTCGCGATCTGTTCGGCCATGCGGGCCTGCAACGCCTGCGGGTCTTGCCGGCCGGCGCGGAAGGTGGCCGAGACGATGACGGCGCCCTCGGGCAGGTCGCTTTGCCGGTAACGCAGGTTCAACGCGCTGGCAGGAACGGTTTCCGTTCGCCCGTCGCGGGTGATGATGCGGACTTCTTCCAGAACATCTGCCACATAGCTGCCGTAGCACCCGGCATTCATCCGCACTGCGCCGCCGATACTGCCGGGTATGGTGCGCAGGAAGGTCAGGTCCAGCCCCGCCTCGGCCGCGCGGCGGGCCACATGCGAATCCAGCGAGGCGGCGCCTGCGGTCACACGGTCGCCCTCTATGGCGATACCGTTGAAGCCGCGCCCCAGACGGATCACCACTGCGCGAATGCCACCGTCACGTACGATGAGATTCGAGCCTACGCCCATCGGAAAGACCTGGACCGAGGGAGCAAGTGCGGCGAGGAAGGCAGCCAGATCGGCTTCGTCTGCCGGCTGGAACAGCCAGTCGGCCGGTCCCCCGACACGCAGCCAGGTCAGGTCGGAAAGCGGGCGGTTCGCCGTCAGGGTGCCGCGGGGGGTAGGAAGCAAGGTCATGAAGGGGTGGTATCCGGGATCGGGGCCGCCCCGCAAGGTCCGGTTTCGGGCTGATCCGGCAGGCGCGCAGGGCGTTGCCGAGAGCGCCCGCCGGGGCTTCGTCACTCCTCGCCGGGTCCGGCCTGACGAGGCGACAACACCTGACAGGACGGGTCATCTTCGGGCGCCACCTGTCTGATGGCCCTGGCGGGATGGCGTTGGGCAAGGGCAGACAGTCCCAGCCCCAGTAGCGCCCCGGCGACTGCGGGGCCGGCAAAGACCATGGCAAAGGCGATGGTCTGCGTCGCCTGCCCTGCGTCCAGCCCCTGCCCCCGAAGAGCCAGAACCGCCACCGCGACCAAAGCCAGAACCGGCACGACAAGGGCACGCCTGCGTCCATAGCGCCAGGCGGCAACCCAGGTAAGCAACGCGGACAGAAATGTCATGCCCAGCCCGAGCGCGAATACGAGGCGCAGAAGCTCGTCCTCGCGCCCGAACACCGGGCTAGCCCTGCTGGCGGCGCAGCCAGCGCCACAGATGAACGACAGGCCAACGCAGGATCGAGGCGCCCGCGGCAAGCAAAACCATGCCCACGATCGGCCCGTGAACATAGGTCACCCAGCCCAGAAGCGGCACGCCGATGGCGATAAGCACATAGGCCGCACGCCAGTGGTAATCGCGCGAGGGGAACATGGCGATCACGTTTGCCGCGATCAGCCAGACAAGGCAAAGGGCCAGCGGAAGCATCACTTTTCCGGCCCCTTCGGCACAGGCGCAGGGCGGCCCAGCGCGCGGCGCATGAAATACAGCAGCGGATTGCGGAACATCGACAGGAAAGCCAGAAGCCCCAGCGCCAGCCACGGCCAGCCATGGGCGCGGGCAATCCATGCCAGAAGCACCGGTGCCGCCAGAAGAAGCGCCAGACCGGGAACCGTCTGCCGCCGCATCGGCAGCATGGCGGTCAGGGCCGCAGCAATGACCCAGAGGGCGCCGAGGATCAGCGGCGCACTCATGCGCCTTGCCCCCCGGTCATCAAGAGGTATGATTCCTTCAAAGGAACTTGCAAGATCTTCAGAAAAGTCCTGCGCCCCGTCATGCGGCCTGTTCCAGCAGTCTGGCGGGCAGCGCATTGGCCCAGGCACTGATCGTGCCCGCGCCCAGGCAGACCACCATGTCACCCGGCCGCGCCTGTTCCTTGACCAGCCGCGCAAGGTCGGCCTCGTCCAGCAGCGCGCGGGCGTGGCGGTGGCCGTGAGCGATGAGGCCCGCCACCAGATCATCGCGGGAGGCACCCGGGATCGGATCCTCGCCCGCGGCATAGACCTCGGCGATAGCCACCACGTCGGCCTCGTTGAAGCAGGTGCAGAAGTCCTCGAACAGGTTCGACAGGCGGGTATAACGGTGCGGCTGATGGATCGCGATGATCCGCCCCTTGGTCGCCTGCCGCGCGGCCTTCAGCACGGCGGCGATCTCGACCGGATGGTGGCCGTAGTCGTCGATGATAGTGACGCCGTTCACCTCGCCGACCCTGGTGAAGCGGCGGTTGACGCCCGCAAAGCCCGCCAGCGCCTCGCGGATCTCGTCCTTCTTCATCCCCAGATGCCGCGCGACCGCCACCGCCGCCAGGGCGTTCGAAACGTTGTGGTCCCCCGGCATCGGCAGGGTGCAGCCCTCGATCATCCCGCCCTCGGCCTGAAGTGCGATGTCGAAATGCGCCGTGCCGTTTTCATAGCGCAGGTTGACCGCGCGCACATCGGCCTGGGCGTTGAAGCCGAAAGTCACCACCCGGCGGTCGGTGACGCGGCCGACCAGCGCCTGCACCTCGGGGTGATCGGTGCAGCAGACAGCTAGGCCGTAGAACGGGATGTTCGAGACGAAATCGAGGAACCCCTTGCGCAGATTGTCGAAGCTGCCCCAGTGCTCCATGTGCTCGGGGTCGATGTTCGTCACGATGGCGATGGTCGCGGGCAGGCGGTTGAAGCTGCCGTCACTCTCGTCCGCCTCGACGACCATCCACTCCCCCGCCCCGGCGCGGGCGTTCGAGCCATAGGCATGGATCACCCCGCCGTTGATGACCGTCGGATCGAACCCGCCCCGGTCCAGAAGCGTCGCCACCATCGTCGTCGTCGTCGTCTTGCCATGCGTCCCGGCGATGGCGATGTTCGACTTCAACCGCATCAGTTCCGCCAGCATCTCGGCCCGGCGCACCACCGGCAGCTTGCGGCGGCGGGCTTCCTCCAGTTCGGGGTTGCCCTTCTTGATCGCCGACGAGATCACCACCACCGCCACATCGTCGCCGATGTTCTCGGCCCGCTGGCCCTCGAAGAAGGTCGCGCCCAGCGTCACCAGCCGGTCGGTGATCTTCGACGCCTTCGCATCCGACCCCTGCACCCGGTAGCCCAGCGTCATCAGAACCTCGGCGATGCCCGACATGCCGATGCCGCCGATGCCGACGAAATGGATGGGGCCAAGCTCCAGCGGCAGTTTGGTCGCTGCATTCATCGGGTCTCTCCGCCTAAGTCTTCGACCAGCGCCACCAGCCTGGCCGTGGCATCTGGCCGGGCCACGGCCAGCGCAGCCTGCGCCATGCTTTCGGCGCGGGCCGGGTCTTCCAGGATCGCGGCGATGTGGCCCGCAAGCGTGCTGGCGTCAAGTGCCTTTTCCACGATCATCACGGCGGCGCCGGCCTCGACCAGCCCCTTGGCATTGGCTGTCTGGTGGTCGCCGGTGGCAGCTGCAAAGGGGATCAGGATCGCCGGACGCCCGATCACCGAGATGTCGGCCACCGACGATGCACCCGAACGGCTGATGACCAGCTGCGCCTCGGACAGCCGGCGGGCGATGTCTGGAAAGAAGGGCGCGATCTCGGCGCGCACGCCGGCGGCTTCGTAGCCTTGGGCCGCACGGGCGGCATCCTCGTCGCGGGCCTGATGGGCGATACGCAGGTTCGCACGCAGGGGTTCGGGCAGCGCCGCCACGGCGGCGGGCACCACATCGGACAGGATGCGCGCACCCTGGCTGCCGCCGATCACCAAGAGCGACATGGGATAGTCGCCCGGTGGGATATAGGGCGCAGCAGCGCGTTCAAGCACGGCCTGGCGCACCGGGTTGCCGGTGGGCTCGCCCGTCACGCCGGCCGGCAGTGCGGTGGGCCAGGTGCCGCAGGCGACCTTCTGAACGCGGCGGGCAAAGATCTGGTTCACACGCCCCAGCACACCGTTCTGTTCGTGGATCATGCGGGGCCGGCGCAGCAGCCAGGCTGCCGACAACGCGGGGATCGAGGGGTAGCCGCCAAAGCCCACCACGACCGAGGGCCGGTCTCGCAGCTGAGACCATAGCGCACCCAGGATACCGCCGGCGATGCGGAAGGGCACCAGCAGTTTCGCCGCTGCTCCGCCACGGGCGAAGGTTGCAGAGGCCACGCGTTCGATCCTGACATCCTTGGGAAAACCGCCGGCGTAACGCGCGCCGCGGTCGTCGGTGGACAGTTTCACCCGCCAGCCGCGCGCCAGCATCGCCTCTGCCAGGGCCTGGGCAGGGAACATGTGCCCGCCCGTTCCGCCTGCGGCGATCAGAAGAAGCGGGGCGCTCATCTAGGCGCCTCGTGCAGACAAGTGCCGAAGCCCCCACAGCCCATCCCTCCCCCAGGGAGAGGGGAGGGAGGCGCACCGTTCCTTCCCCGTTTGCCCGGTGCCGCAACCAGGGGTGCCGGCGCAGGGAACCGGTTGCTTGATGCCCAGGACCGCATCAGCGCCCCCGCCGGAACACGTCTTCGATCTGGCCGCGCGGGCGCTGGCGGGTCAGCGCCAGAAGCATGCCCATGGTGATGCCGGCCGCGATGACAGAGGATCCGCCGTAGCTGACAAAGGGCAAGGTCATACCCTTTGCAGGCAGCAGACGCACCGCGACGCCCATGTTGATCATGGCCTGGACACCGAAGATGCAGGCCAGCCCCGCCCCTGCCAGCCTGGCGAAGGGGTCGCGCTCATGCCGCATCCGCAGCAGTGAGCGCACAACGATCACCCCGTAGAGCGCCAGAATGAACAGGACGAGGATAAGCCCGTATTCCTCGGCCGCCACCGCGATGATGAAGTCTGTATGGGCATCGGGCAGCGACCACTTCACCTGACCGCCGCCGACACCGACGCCGAAGAAGCCGCCTTCCTGGATTGCGTTCGCGGCATAGCCCAGCTGGGTGCGCGGATCGACCTCTGGCGAAAGGAAGCCGTCGATCCGGCGAGCAAAATGTTCCGAGGATTCATAGAAGATCAGCCCAGCCAGGCCGACGATGCCGCCCACCACGGCAATCAGCGTCATCGGCGCGCCGCCGACGAAATAGACCACGCCCCAGGAAAAGAGGATCAGCGCCGACTGGCCGAAGTCAGGCTGCATGGCGAGGAAGGCCACGACGACCATGGTCAACGCCAATGAGATCGATCTGCCCGGCGGACCGTTCAGATCTTGCGCCGCAGCGATCAGCCAGGCGGTGACGATGACGAAACCGGGCTTCAGGAACTCGGACGGCTGCACGCTGGCGAAGCCGAACGAGAACCAGCGCACGGCGCCCTTGCCGAAATCGGTGCCGAACAGCGGCAGCAGCATCAGCGCGACCAGCGAGACGGTGAACCCCAGCACTCCCAGACGCCGGACCATCGCGGGCGACATCATCGAGATGGCGATCATCACCACCAGCGCGATCCCGCCGAAGAAGGCCTGGCGCTGGACATAGTAGAACGGTTCCAACCCGTTGCGGGTGGCCAGCGGGACCGAGGCGGCAAGGGCCAGAAGCAAGCCGATTCCGAACAGGACGAAGACCGAAGTCAGCGTCCATATGTCGATCGTCCGCCACCAGCGCGGAAGGACCGGTTCGGTCACCCGCACGGGATTGGAGCCATAGACCATCTCAGTCATGGGAACCCGCCTGTCACGTCTGCTCTGCCTGAAGCCCGGATGTAGCCCCCGGGTCTTTCTGTCAGAGTAGCGAAGAACGCCCGCCCTGACCAGCCGGAAAGATCGGCAGCGCGTGACCTGGCGGCGCGCTCGTCGATGGCTTCGTCATTCTTGGCGGCTGTCACCCGAACAAGGGGGCGCAGCCGCCAAGGGGGGCAAGCGAGGCACCGTCCTAGACACCATAGACGCGCCGGGCCGTGCCCTGTGCGATGGCGTATTGCTCGGCCTCGCTGAGACCGGACAGCAGTTCCCGCGTCATGTCGATCCAGCCGGGCAGGCCGGCGCCCAGGTTCACCACCGGCCAGTCCCCGCCCCAGAGCATGCGGTCGGGGCCGAAGGCTTCCAGCAGGTAATCGACATAGGGACGGATCAGCGCGACCGAAGCCGTGCCGGGCGCGCAGTAGGTCGTGATGCCCGACAGCTTGACCACCACGTTCGGAAAGGCAGCGAAGGCGTCGATGCCGGCCTTCCAGACCTCCCAGTCGCCGGCGGCCACGTCCGGCACCCCGCAATGGTCCAGTGTATAGGGCTGGTCGGGGCAAGCCTTCAGCAGCGGCACCCCGATCGGGATCAGTTGCCGCGACAGGAAGTTCAGGTCGAAATTGTAGCCGGCTCGACCGATCTTGCGCAGGTTTCTTCGGAAGGTCTCGGCAAGCGACACATCGTCAGGAACCACATGCAGGATACGCCGGAAACCTACAACGCCCAGGCCCTGCGCCTCTTCCAGCCAGGCGTCGAAACCATCATCCCATTCCGGGCGGATCGAGGCGATCTGGCCCAGCATGGGCACGCCACCGACACTGGTGCCGATCATGTCGGCCACCATGCGCGCCTCGGCCTGGTAGTCGGCGTCATCGACACCCGTTTCCATGAAGATCGTGGCCCCCACGCCCTTGCCGGCGACCAGTCCTGCATAGTCCTCGCGCGTGAAGTCTCCCGCAAGGATCGGGAATTCCCCGGTCCAGGCATAGCCGATGCGGTCGCGCAGGATCAGGTGCTGGTGCGTGTCGATCAGGTCCATCTTGCCCCTCCTTCAGCCGTTCTCGATCCGCCAGTCGGCCGCGAGCGAGCCCTGGCGCACAAGGCGCGCATTCGGCAGGTCATTCTCTTCCAGTTTGGCGCGGATCTCGGGTTCTGACAGCCCCAGCCGCTCCCAACGACCGCGCAGACGGGACCGCAGGACGTGTTCGGGCACATCGACCATCACGGTGATGTCGAAGAGGGGGCGCAGGCGGTCCCAGGGGGACTGGTCCAGCAGCAGCCAGTTCCCTTCCACAACGATCACGGCGACCTCGGCCGGGATCAGCCGGGCGCCTGCACGCGCGATCTCGATGTTGCGATCGAACACCGGGACGGCGACGGTCGCCTCGTCACGGGCGCGCAGCCGGGTCAATGTGTGGTAAAGCCCGCCCACGTCAAAGGTGTGCGGCGCCCCCTTGCGCGGGCGCAGACCGGCGGGCACCAGATAGAGGTCGTCATAGTGATAGCCATCCATCGGCAGCACCATGGCCAGCCCCGGCTGCCGAGCGTTCAGCTTGCCGGCAAGCTTTTCGGCCAGGGTGGATTTGCCCGATCCGGGCGCCCCGGCCATGGCCAGGATGACCCGCCCGCCGCCTTTCGCCCTTGCCTCGGCCTCATCGGCCAGCCGCGTCAGATCGGTCGTGTCAGCCATGTTCCCCCCGTCGCTGTGGATGCGAGAATGACCCGGACTGCCAATCCCTTGCAAGCCCGCAGGCATGACCGCCAGCCTGACGCTGGCACAGGGCGGGTCTCTCTTGCCCGGCGCCGATGCGGGCTTCCCCCCCTGCCCCGGCCCGTCTATCCTTGCCGCGCAGCGGCAAGGAGGCCCTTCATGCAGACCATGCTCGGCGTCATCGGCGGATCAGGGGTCTATCAGATCGACGGGCTGGAGGGGGCAAGCTGGGTCAGGGTTAAATCTCCCTGGGGCAAGCCCTCGGACGAGGTGCTGGTCGGGCGGCTTGGGGGAATGCCGGTAGCCTTCCTGCCCCGTCACGGACGGGGGCATGTGCATGATCCGGCAAGCGTCCCCTATCGCGCGAACATCGACGCTCTGAAGCGGCTGGGCTGCACCGACGTCTTGGCGGTATCGGCCGTCGGCTCGCTGCGCGAAGACTTTGTCCCCGGCGATTTCGTCATCGTGGACCAGTTCATCGACCGCACCCGCAGCCGACCGACGAGCTTTTTCGGCCCCGGTTGCGTGGCCCATGTCAGCCTAGCCGACCCGACCTGCCCGCGGCTGTCGGCGCTGGCGGCCGAGGCTGCGACGGCAGAGGGGCTGACCGTTCATCGCGGCGCAACCTATATCGCGATGGAGGGGCCGCAGTTTTCCACCCGCGCGGAAAGTCGACTTTATCGCAGCTGGGGCGCGGACGTCATCGGGATGACCGGCCTCAGCGAAGCCCGACTCGCGCGCGAGGCAGAACTTTGCTATGCCTCGGTCGCGATGGTGACCGACTATGACTGCTGGCACGAAGGGCACGGCGCGGTGGACGTGGCCCAGGTGGTTGCCGTTGTCCAGGCCAATGCCGCCGCCGCGCGCCGCCTGGTCGCGCGGCTGCCCGGCCTCATGCCGCAGGACCGCGCGCCCTGCCCGCATGGTTGTGACCGGGCACTCGACCATGCGATCATGACCGCACCGGACCGGCGCGACCCCGATCTTCTTGCGAAACTTGACGTCGTTGCGGGCCGGGTGCTCTAGGGTGGCGCCATGCAGAAAGCCCTTGCCGTCCTTCTGTGCCTAGCCGCACCGCCGGTTCTGGCCGACATGCCGGAGTCGGATGGCATCGCGGTGCAGGGCCTGCTGAGCGATGCCGACTTCTATCGTCTGGTGACCTGCGGCGCACCGCCAGGGGGCGCGTGCCGTGCGGCCAGCCTGCGCTGGACCAAGCCCAGCCTGACCCTTGCCATCGCACCTGCCGCCAACGCGGAACCTCCGGGCTTCCGGGCCAGGCTTGTCGCTGCCGCGCAGAACGCAATCGACGAGGTGAATGCCATCGGCGCCGGGATCCGGATCGACCTCATCCCTGCCGGTCCAGCCGACATAACCATTCGTCCGACAGCCCTGACCGAGGGGGCAATCCTCAGCGAGACACCCGGGTTTTCCGGTGCGGGTGTGATGGGGGTTGGGTACATGACCGTATGGTCGAATGCCGAGAACCGCATCACCGAGGCGGTGATCCTGATCTCCACGTCGATCAGCGACGCAGACCTGACCTCGGTGATGCTGGAAGAGGTCACCCAGTCGCTGGGGTTCCTGTTCGACATCGAAGGGCCAGCCTACGAGGGGGTCTCGATCCTGTCGCAGACCTCGAACGCCACGACGCGGCTGACCGGGCAGGACGCCATGCTGCTGCGCCGGCACTATCCGCCGAACCGACCCGACCCTGCACAGGACCAACCATGACCCCCAGAAAGACCGTCAAGGACTATATCCGCACCATCGTGGACTTCCCGCACGAGGGCATCCTGTTTCGCGATGTGACCACGCTGTTCGCCGATCCGCGCGGGTTCCGGATGTGCGTGGACCAGCTGCTTGCACCCTATGCAGGCCAGCGGATCGACAAGGTCGTGGGGCTTGAGGCGCGCGGCTTCATCCTGGGCGGTGCGGTGGCGCATCAGCTGTCTACCGGTTTCGTGCCCATCCGCAAGAAGGGCAAGCTGCCCGGCCGCACAATCGCACAGGACTACAAGCTGGAATACGGCGAGGCCGTGGTCGAGGTGCATGACGATGCGATGCTTCCGGGGGAAAAGGTGCTGCTCGTGGATGACCTTCTGGCAACCGGCGGCACGGCGGAAGCGGGAATCAAGCTGATCGAGCGGCTCGGGGCCGAGGTGGTGGGTTGCGCCTTCGTGGTGGACCTGCCCGACCTGGGCGGCCGGGGCAGGCTGGAGGCGATGGGCATGGATGTCCATACGCTTTGCGCCTTCGAGGGGCTCTGACGGGGCGGTCTTTGTCTTGCCTCTGCTCGGTCGTCCCAAGGGCAGGTGCACACAGCCACCGAAGCGCGGCGATGTGCGTGCGTGCAGATCGGGCGGCGTTAACCTTGTTGAAAGGGAATCACCCTAGAACCAGCCCTGTCGGGCCTACCCAGCCCGCCAGCGCTGCCACCCGCGGCGCGCCCCCACACCCCCGAAGCACCCCGTCGCAGGTTTCCTGCGGCGGGGACGTCTGTTCCGGGCAGGCTGCATCGCAAACATGGCACGGCCAACGGCCGTTCGCGCCGCATGGTTCGACTGTGTCTCCTCGTCATTGCCCCCTGCGCGAAGTGTCCGAAGGGCAATGACAAGCCGCCCCCCTAACCCAGTACGGCACCCGGGTTCATGATGCCACGCGGGTCCAGCGCCGCCTTGATCGCCCGCATCGCCGCCAGTTTCCCGGGGTCGCCGTAACGGGACAGGTCGGCCACCTTCAGCCGCCCCACCCCGTGCTCTGCCGCAATCGAGCCGCCCAGTTCATGCACGAGGTCATGCACCCGGGTCTTCACCGTCTCGCGCACACCCACATGGTCGTTGCGGCTGCGCCCCCGCGCCGGAAAGACGTTCCAGTGCAGGTTTCCGTCCCCCAGATGCCCGAAGCAGTTGATGCGAAAGTCGCCCAGTCCCGCCAGCTCCGCCGGCGCGCGGGCGATGAAGCCGGGGATCGCCGAAAGCGGCAGCGAGATGTCATGGCTGGATACCGCGCCCACCCGCCGGTTCGCCTCTGGAATAGTCTCGCGCAGATGCCAGAGGGCCGCGGCCTGCGCGTCTGAAGTGGCGATCACCCCGTCCGCGACCAGCCCCCGATCGGCGGCGGCGGCGTAAAGGCCTGCCATGACGACCTCGGGCTCGATCCCTGCAACCAGGCCCAGTTCAAGCAGCACCATCCAGTCGGGCAGCGGATCAAGGGGCGCACGCAGCTCAAGCCCGGTCTCCTCCATGAAATCGAAACCGGTGCGGTGGATCAGCTCGAACGCCGAAACCATGCCCGCAAGGCGGTCCTGCGCCAGGCAAAGAAGATCAAGTGCGGTCTGCGGAGAGGGCACCGCCAGCAGCGCCACGACAGTCGCCGCGGGAACCGGGAACAGCCGCAGGCTGGCGGCAGTGATCACGCCCAGTGTTCCCTCGGAACCGATCAGCAGGTGGCGCAGGTCATAGCCGGCATTGTCCTTGCGCAGCCGGGTCAGCCCGTCGCATACCGTGCCATCCGGCAAGACCGCCTCCAGCCCAAGGCAAAGGTCGCGCGTGTTGCCGTAACGCAGGACATGCACGCCGCCGGCATTCGCCGCCAGATTGCCGCCGATCCTGGCTGACCCCTGGCTGGCCAGGGTCAGCGGAAAGAAGCGCCCCACCCGTGCGGCCTCGGCCTGCACATCGGCCAGGATCATTCCTGCCTCGACCACCAGCGCGTTTTCCAGCGGATAGGCGCCACGCAGGCGCGCCATCCGTTCAAGCGACAGAATCAGCGGGGCCGGACCATCGGTCATCAATTGCCCGCCCACCAGCCCCGTGCCCCCGCCCCAGGGCACCACGCCCACCCGCGCATCATGGCAGGCGGCAAGGATCGCCGCGACCTCGGCCGTCGCCTCGGGCCGCGCCACGGCGCCCGCAACGCCGTGCCAGCGTCCCCGCGGCTCCTCAAGATGCCGGGGCTCGGGCGCGGTCAGGCGGCCTTCCGGCAAAAGGCCCCGCAGGCGGGCCAGAAAGGACTCGTCGCAAGGGTTCAGCATCGCGGCACCTCTTGCGCCCTACCTAGCGCCGGTCGGTGACGGGCGCCAGACGCTCAGTCCAGAAAGGCCGGCTCCAGCACCAGGATCGTCGGCTGCGAAGGCAGGTCGCGCAGGGAAAGCGCGATCTGCGCCCCGCCCGTCTCGACCACGGCGAATTCCGAAGACATCTCGGCCAGGAAGGCGTTCAGCGAGCCGCGGCTGAACCAGTGCATCGGGATCACGACCGACGACCGGAACCGTCGCACCACGCCCGCCATGTCCTGAAGCCGCAGCGTGTAGCCGCCATCGACCGGCACCATCACGATGTCCAGCCGCCCGATCGCCGCGTATTGCTCTGGCGTGGGGATCTGGTGCAGGTGGCCCAGGTGGCCGATGCACAGACCCCCGGCCTCGAAGATGAAGATCGAGTTCCCGTCCCGGCGCGCACCTTCGCCAAAGGGCCCGCGCGTATCGGTGGTAACGTTGCGCACCAGCATCGGGCCCAGGTCCAGCCGGTGATCGGCAGCCGCCGCGCCCTCGCCCCAGCCCTTCAGCACATGCGGGATCCGCGGATCGGGGTTGGCGGTCCAGTGCGTGGAATGAGCGTTGTTCATCGTCACCACATCAGGCACCAGGTCCGCAGTCCCAAGATAGCCGGTATAATCGGTGACCGCGACCGTGCCATCGGGCGTGACGATGGCAAAGCTCGCATGGTCGATATAGCGGATGAGAACCTGGTTCGCCTCCAGCCCGTCATGCAGCGCCGCGGGCATCACCTGCGGCTCGGCCCCGGCCAGCGCGATGCAGTGCGATGGGATCCGGTCCTGCGCCGAGGCGGGCACGGCAAGCATGGCAAGGGCAATGATCAGACGCATCGGACCTCCCGATAGTTTGCCAAGGGTAACCCGGATTGGCGGCAGGTCACCCGGCAGCCGCATCACGGATGCGCGAGGTCAGAACCATACCGCCCCAAGACGGCATGGCTCCACGCCCATTGCGGACAAGTCGTTCTTCCTCTCTGCCCAAATATCCCGGCCGGAGGCCCGGCGAGCGTCCTTGCGTCCTTCACGCAAGGACGCAAGGTGAAAGGCATGCGCCCGCAATGGCGCTCGATTCCCCCGGCGACCGAGCCTCAGCCCACGTCGGTTCGCCCGCGCCGATCTCCGCGCAGGTTGGCGTAAAGCACATGGTTGCGCCAGCGCCCGTTGATCTGCAGATAGCTCTGCGCAACGCCTTCATACTTGAAGCCGCACTTTTCAAGCACCCCGCGCGAGGCAACGTTTTCCGGCAGGCAGGCGGCTTCCAGCCGCGACAGGTCCATCCGGGTGAAGGCATGGTGGGTCAGGGCCAGGATCGCCTCGCGCATGTAACCCTGCCGGGCGAAGGGTTCCCCGATCCAGTAGCCGAAGGTTCCGGTCTGGGCCGGGCCGCGGCGGATATTGTCCAGCGTCAGCGCGCCGAGAAGCTGGTTATCATCGCGGCGGATCAGCAGCATCGGCAGCGCCGTGCCCTGGGCTTCAGCCCGCTGCGCCCAATAGACCCGATTGGTGAAAGCCCGGCGCGACAGGTGGTCGGTTGACCAGACGGGTTCCCATCTGGCCAGGAACTCGGCCGAAGCGGCGCGCAGTTCGGCCCATTGGCGCCAGTCGGCATGTTCGGGCAGGCGCAGCGTCATGCGCTCGGTTTCAACCCGGACGCGCCGCTTCAGCCCCAGCAGCATCAGGCGGCAAGCCCCTTCCGAATCGCCTCGATCCCCGGAGCCTGCGCCACAGGGCCGTAGATCGCCAACGCCGATTTCGCAGCCGTCAGCCCCTCGGCATAGCTGCGGACGGCCGCTGTATCGACCGCATCGATCTTGGCGACGGTTTCTGCCAGGGGCGGCACCCGGCCCCAAATCGACAACAGCCGCGCATTGCGCTCGGCCCTGGACGAGGGGCTTTCCAGCCCCATCAGAAGCCCCGCACGCAGCTGGGCGCGGGCACGGGCGACTTCTGCCTCGGTCATGTCCTCGGCAGCGCGCCTCAGCTCGTCAACGGTCAACTGCGTCAGTTCGCCGATCTCCTGTTCCGATGTGCCGGCATAGATCGTGATGTGACCGGTGTCCTCGTAGGCGGAAGCCTGGGCGTGGATCGAATAGCACAGGCCCCGGTCTTCGCGGATCTTCTGGAACAGCCGGCTGGACATGCCCCCACCCATCGCGGTCGCATAGACCTGCGCAGCATAGACCGCATCGTCGCGGTAGCCCGGGCCTTCGAAGGACAGCGCGAAATGGACCTGTTCCAGATCCTTCACCTCGCGTCGCTCGCCGCCCTCGAACCGCGCCGGCTCGACCGCGGGGCGCCCGACGGGCCTGAGGCGGCCGAAGATGTGCTCGGCTGCCGCCACGATGGCCGCATGGTCCACCCCGCCCGCAGCCGAGAGAATCATCTGGTCGGGGCTGTAATGCGCACCGGTGAAGGCCTCGAAATCGGCCTTGCGGAAGGCGGCGACGCGTTCCTCCGGACCCAGGATCGTGCGGCCGAAGGGCTGGTTCGGATAGCTCACCTCATGCAGCCAGTCGAAGATGATGTCGTCGGGCGTGTCCAGCGCCTGGCCGATCTCCTGCAGGATCACATGCCGTTCCGTCTCGATATCCGCCTTGCGGAAAAGCGGGTGAAGCACGATGTCCGCGATCACATCCAGCGCCATCACGACATCTTGCGACAGTACGCGGGCATAATAGGCCGTCATCTCGCGGCTGGTATAGGCGTTGATGTAACCGCCCACGTCCTCGATTTCCTCGGCGATGCGCAGTGCAGAGCGGCGCCGGGTTCCCTTGAAGGCCATGTGCTCCAGGAAATGCGCGATGCCGTTCTGTTCGGGCTGTTCGTGGCGGCCGCCGGCCTCCACCCACAGGCCTATGCTGGCCGATTGCAGGCCCGGCATGTCCTCGGTGACGATGCGGAAGCCGTTGGCAAGCGTATGCAGTTGAAGCGTCAAGGTCCGGTCCCGGCGTTCAGGCGTGTCGCCTGCTCATACAGCCGCGGCGCCGCAAGCGAAAGAGGCGAGGTCGCCCCCCCTCCTCGTGCGACTTTGTCTTCCCGCCGGGCGGCACCGCCGCCGCGAGGAGAGACGATCTCATCGACGCGCGATCCTCTCGTACACCAGCGCCTGCAAGGCGGAGAGGTCGTTCGGCACCCGTGTCACCCGCTCTGGCCGGTCGAAAAGGTCCGCCATATGCGGCGGAAGGCCGGGGCGAACGCCGGTCGCGCGCTCCACGGCATCGGGAAACTTCGCCGGGTGCGCGGTTGCCAGCGTGACCATGGGGGCAAGCCCGACATGTTCCTCGGCTACCTTCACGCCCACTGCCGTATGCGGGCAAAGCAGTTCCCCCGTCGTCTTCCAGTGTCTTGCGATCACCGCCAGCGTCTCGTCCTCGTCGCAGCGGCCCGAGGCGAATGTGGCCCGCAGCATCTCGATGGCACCCTTCGACAGGGTGAAGCCCCCCGTCTTCAGTTCCGCCATCAGCGAAGCCACGGCAGCCCCGTCCCGACCATAGGCATCGAAGAGCACCCGCTCGAAGTTCGAGGACACCTGGATGTCCATCGACGGGCTGATCGAGGGTTTGACACCGTGCATACGATAGTCGCCGGTGCGCAGCACCCGGTCGAGAATGTCGTTCTGGTTCGTGGCGATCACCAGCCGGTCGATCGGCAATCCCATCTGCCTGGCGATGTAGCCGGCGAAGATGTCGCCGAAATTGCCGGTGGGCACAGTGAAGCTGACCGCGCGGTGCGGCGCCCCAAGCGCGGTGGCGGCGTAGAAATAATAGACCACCTGCGCCAGCACCCGCGCCCAATTGATGCTGTTCACGCCCGCCAGCCGGACGCGATCGCGGAAGGCGAAGTCGTTGAACATGTCCTTCACCCGGGCCTGGGCGTCGTCGAATGTGCCGTCGATTGCCAGCGCATGGACGTTCGGCTCGGACGGCGTCGTCATCTGGCGCCGCTGCACCTCCGAAACACGGCCATGCGGGAAGAGGATGAACACGTCCACATTGGGCAGCCCCCGGAACGCCTCCATCGCCGCCGATCCGGTGTCGCCCGAGGTCGCGCCGACGATGGTGATCCGTTCCCCCGTCCGGGCCAGCGCCGCCTGCATCATCTGGCCGATGAGGCTCATGGCAAAGTCCTTGAAGGCCAGCGTCGGGCCGTGGAACAGTTCAAGCAGGAAATGGTTAGACCCAAGCTGCACAAGGGGCGCGCGCGCAGCGTGGTGGAAGCCCTTGTAGGCATTCGCGATCAGACTGCGGAATTCGTCGTCCGTAAAGAACCCGCCCAGAAAGGGCCGCATCACGCGAAAGGCGACGTCCTCGTATGGCAGGCCAGCCAGCGCCGCGATTTCGGCAGTCATCATGGTCGGCACGGTATCGGGCACATACAGACCGCCATCGCGGGCAAGGCCGGTCATCATCGCCTCGCCGAAGCCAAGGACGGGGGCGGCACCACGGGTCGAGATGTACTGCATCGCTCTTGCCTTCACACCTTCCGCATCCTGATACGCCAGAGCAGGAACAGAGTCATCCCCGCCCAGGTCGCGGCCAGCAGAAACCACTGGATCGCATAGCCCCAATGGTCGTTGGGTATACCAGAGGTATCCACGGGCACCGGCTCGATCCCGTCACCGGTTGGCCTGGCCGCGACAATCAGTGTCGGCTCTGTCTCCAGCGCCGCCGCCATGGCGGGCACATCGCGGGCAAACCACAGCCCGGTCTTCCGGTCGGGTGGCGGGGTGAAGGCGTTGGTATCCTGCGGCCAGTGCAGATGACCCTCGACACGCGCCTCGGTCACCGTGCGGGGGGCATTGCGGGCCTCTTCGGGCAGAAAGCCGCGCTGGACCATGATGCGGCGCCCATCCGGCAGGACGAAGGCCTCGATCAGAAGGACACCCGGGCTTGCCCCGCGCTGACCGGCCAGCACCTTGATCGTCTCTCCGGTGAAGCGGCCCTCGGCGTAAACGGGCTTGAACTTGTCGCGCAACTCTTCCGGCTGGTCGGGAAGAGGCACGGGGATATCCCCGATCCGGGCCTCGATCGCGTCAAGATATACCCGCTTTTCCTCCATCCGGCGCAATTGCCAGAAACCCAGGTTCATCAGGATCGCCACTCCCACGAGGCCGAGGATGGCGGGAAACAGATAGCGGCGCATGGCTTACCCCGGAAATGAAAAGCGCAGGCCCGAAGGCCCGCGCTTGAACGGTTGTAGGGCTTGACCGTGGCTCAGCCCTGCCCCCAGACATAGACAGCGGCAAAGAGGAACAGCCAGACCACGTCCACGAAGTGCCAGTACCAGATGGCAGCTTCGAAGCCGACATGCTTTTCGGGCGTGAAATGTCCCTTCAGCACACGGATCAGGCAGACGGTCAGGAAGATCGTGCCGATGATCACATGAAAACCGTGGAAGCCCGTCGCCATGAAGAACGTTGCGCCGTAGATGTTGCCGGCAAAGCCGAAGGCCGCGTGGCTGTATTCATAGGCCTGCATGAAGGTGAAGATCACACCAAGAACGATGGCGATGATCAGACCGTTCACCACGTCCTTGCGATTGTTTTCGTGCACCAGCGCATGGTGAGCCCAGGTCGCAGCGCAACCCGACAAGAGCAGGATCAGCGTGTTGATGAAGGGCAGATGCCAAGGGTCGAAGGTCTCGATCCCCGGCGGCGGCCACACACCATCCACCGCCGGCGACTGCGGCCCCATCGGATACATGCGGTGCTTGAAGAAGGTCCAGAACCAGGCCACGAAGAACATGACCTCGGACATGATGAACAGGATGAAGCCATACTTCAGGCCCAGCCGCACGACCGGCGTATGGTCACCTGCCTGGCTTTCCTGCACGACCTCGGACCACCAGGCGAACATGACGTAGAGCACGCCAGCAAGGCCGATCAGCGCCAGCCAAGGGGCCGAGCCGTGCATCCACAGCACCGCGCCAAACAGCATGACGAATGCCGCGATCGAGCCGAGCAGCGGCCAGATCGACGGAGGCAGGACGTGGTAATCGTGGTTCTTTGCGTGGGCCATGGCCGACGGTTCCCTCGTTTCTTGTCTTCAGTTCACCGCGGCTGCGTCGGCCGCGGCGGGTTCGCTGAGCACTGCCTGATCCTGAGGCAGCGGCGTTTCATGGAAAGTGTAGCTGAGGACGATTTCCTGCACAAACCGGCCCTCGGGATCGTCGACCATCGCGGGATCGACGTAGAAGCTGACCGGCATCTGCACCGTTTCGCCGGGCTGCAACACCTGTTCGGTAAAGCAGAAACAGGCAATCTTGGTGAAATAACCGCCCGCCGCATAGGGATAGACGTTGAAGCTGGCGGTCCCGGCAACGGGGCGCGAGGTCGGGTTGTGCGCCTCGTAGAAGGCAAGGCCGGTCTCGCCGATGCGGATTTCCATCGAAGGGACGACGGGCTTGAAGGTCCAGGGCATGCCCTGTTCCAGCGATGCGTCAAAGCGCACCTTCACCGTGCGATCCAGAACGACATCAGACCCGGCCTCTGCCACGCTGGTCGTGCCACCGAAGCCGGTGACGCGGCAGAACCAGTCGTAGAAGGGCACTGCCGCGAAGGACAGCGAGGCCATGGTGATGACGACGCCGACCAGCTTGACGAGTGTACGGTTCGGTCCCTGAAGGCGCGGGAAGATCATTGGCCAGCCTCCCGAGGTGTGGTCTGGGCGGGCACCATCTCGGGTCGCACGACATGGTCGAAGGCCTGCATCGGCTCGCCGCGGCGGATCTTGACCACGGTCAGCGCGAAGACCAGTGCGACGAAGGCCGCCAGCGTCAGGCCAAGCCCGAGGTTGCGGCTGAAGCGGCGCCTGTGCAGTTCGTGGGTAGCCCGGATGACCATGTTACCAGCCCCCCAGCCCGTAGGGCTTCAATGCGGCTTCCACCAGGAAAGCGGCGAAGTGCAGGAAAAGATACATGAGCGAGAAGCGGAAGAAGGCCTTTTCTACGGCGTAACCGTCAGCTTCGGCCATGGCCTCATCGCGCCGCCGGATGCGCAGGGCGCCGACCACGAACCAAAGGTTCAGCACCACGGCCACCGCCAGCGTCAGCGGACCGCCGATCGAGGTGAGCGCCGCACCGACCGCAACGGGCACCAGAAGCAGGGTATAGGCCAGGATATACGCCCGCGTCGCCTTGCGGCCATGGGTCACGGTCAGCATCGGCACACCGGCCTTGTGGTAGTCTTCCTTCATGAACAGCGCCAGCGCCCAGAAATGCGGCGGCGTCCACATGAAGATCAGCGAAAACATCAGCAGTGCTTCCACGCTGACCGAGCCTGTCGCGGCCGCCCAGCCGATCATGGGCGGAAAGGCCCCGGCCGCACCCCCGATCACGATGTTCTGCGGGGTAGAGCGCTTCAGCCAGATGGAATAGATCACGGCATAGAAGAAGATCGTGAATGCCAGCAGGGCCGCTGCAGCCCAGTTCGTCGCCAGCCAAAGCATGACGACGCTGATGCCGGAAAGCGCAAGGCCCACGGCCAGCGCCTCGCCTGCCGCGACCCGACCTGCGGGCACCGGGCGGCGCGCAGTCCGCCTCATCACCGCATCGATATCGGCATCCCACCACATGTTAAGGGCACCGCTCGCCCCCGCGCCCAGAGCGATGAACAGGATCGCGGCGAAGGCTTCTACCGGGTGCAGCGCGACCGGCGCGACCAGCAGACCCACCAGCGCCGTAAAGACGACCAGCGACATCACGCGCGGTTTCAGAAGCTGCACATAATCGCCAAAGCCTGGCTCATGGCCGGCATCGGTCGTCGTCTGATAGGCGTGAATATCGCTCATCCCGGCTCCGTTCTGGCTGGGGCGCCTGACCTGGCAGGCGCCCGGCACGTCGCATCAGGCGGGCTCAGTTGCCCGACGCCAACTGCACCGGCTGGGCCGTCGCTGCCTGAGACAGCACCACGTTGCCAGCCTTGGCCTGCTCCAGCCACTGGGCGTAGGCGGCTTCCGAAACCACCTTCACGGTGATCGGCATGTAGGCATGCATCTGACCGCACAGCTCCGAGCATTGTCCGAAATAGATGCCTTCCTTCTCGGGCTTGAACCACAGCGCCGCAAGACGGCCGGGCACTGCGTCCTGCATCACGCCGAAGGCAGGCACCTTCCAGGAATGGATCACGTCTGCCGCCGTCACCTGCACCACCACGGTCTTGCCCACCGGCACCACCAGCGCCGTATCGGTTGCCAGCAGGAACTGATCCTTCGTGTAACCCAGCGCGGCAAGCTCGGCCTCGACCTCGGGGGTCAGCATGTTCGCGCCGCCGGCGGCGGGCGAGCCGACCATGTAGCTGTCGAAGCTGATGCCCTCATCGACATACTCGTAGCCCCAGTACCATTGGTAGCCGGTTGCCTTGATCGTCACGTCGCCGACCGGGATTTCCTGCTGCTTGAACAGGATAGGCAGCGAGAAGGCCCCGATGAACACCAGGATCACGATCGGGATCACCGTCCATGCCACCTCAAGCGGCGAGTTGTGGGTGAACCGCGCGGGCGTCGGGTTCGACCTGGAATTGTAACGGATCATCACATAGATCAGCAGCGCCGTGACGAAGATCACGATCGCGGTGATGATGTACAGGATCATGTGGTCCAGCCAGTGGATATCGTCGGCGAGCGACGTGCCCGCAGGCTGGAACCCCATGGCGCCGTTGACCGGCTGTCCAATGATTTCAAGGGCTTGCTGGGCAATGGCGCTGCCCGCCATCATGCTTGCAGAGGCGGCCGCGGCAATGCCGGTCATTGCAGTCGAAAGGCGCATGTCTTTTTCCCGTTCGTGCGGCGGCTTTGCCGCCTTATTGTCAGGTCTGCCGTCGAGGACAGAATCCCGTTGTATCCCGCTTGCTTCAAATCATAATGCCGCGGGCGGGACAAGTGAAACCGTTGCGACATAGCAGCGCCCCGGACGCAGATCCGGGGCCCACAGCCGGGAAAGGGCGCACGCTCCAGACCTTCTGGGCGAGATCCTTGCGGGCTTCGGCCTCGTCCATGCGGCAGCGCTGTCGGGTCTGTTCCTTGCCCAGCGCGACCTGCAATGTTTCCCCACCCGCCGTGATCCCGCGCCAGAGCATCTGGGCCTGACCGGGGTGGAGCGGGTGGTCCTGCCGGGCGCAGACGGCGCCGCGGCGGCCCTGTGGTGGTCGGCACCGGCGCCCGGTCGTCCGGCGATCCTGTTTCTGCACGGTAATGCCGGAAAGATCGCCGACCGGGCAGATCGGCTGGCCTTCTACTAGGGGCGTGGTTACGGGGCAGCCTTCCTGTCATACCGCGGCTATGGCGGCTCGACCGGGCGGCCGAGTGAGGCGGGGGTGATCAGTGATGCAAGAGCCGCCCATGAATTCGTGGCCGCACGGGGCATTCCCCCGCAACGGATTGCGCTGGTGGGCGAATCCCTTGGTGCGGCCGTTGCCGTGCAACTGGCTGCACGGGCTCCGGTCGGCGCCGCGGTGCTGGAGGCACCTTTCACCGCCGCGGTCGATCTTGCAGCCGAGTTCTACCCCTGGGCACCGGTGCAGCTGCTGATGCGCGACCGGTTCCGCAGCCGCGACCTCATGGCCGCCATCGATGCACCGCTGCTTGTCCTGCACGGGGAACGGGATAAAGTCATCTCCTACCTGCACGGCCGCGCGCTGTTCCGGCTTGCACGCGAACCGAAGACCTTCCTTTCGTTGGGCCCTGTCCGAACCTGCCACCTGGACGGCCGGCGCCGATTTTCTGGACGGGCTGTTCCCGCCTTGACCCTGCCTGCTGCCCGGCCCATCTCTGACGCCTGCATCCGACGAGGCCGCCATGAACGACGCTCCCTTCCGACCTTTCGACACCCATCTGGACGAGGCCGCTGCGCTGGCCATCCTGCGCGAGGCGACCGCCGGGGCCGACGATGGCGAGCTGTTTCTGGAACGCCGCCGAGCCGAGGCGATCGTGCTGGACGATGGGCGCATCAGGCAGGCCACCTATGACGCGAGCCAGGGCTTCGGCTTGCGCGCGGTCCGTGGCGAGGTCGCGGGCTACGCCCATTCGACCGAGATCAGCGAAACCGCGCTGCGCCGCGCTGCCGAGACGGCCAGGCTGGCGGTGGGTGCCGGCGATGGCACGCTCGCGGCCCCGCCGCGCGGCACCAACACGCAGCTTTACCGCGCCGACGACCCGATGGCCGATGCGACCTTCCCGGTGAAGATTGACCTTCTGCGCGAAATCGACGCCCACGCCCGCAGCCTTGACCCGCGGGTGGTGCAGGTCTCGGCCACCCTGTCCGCCAGCCTGCAAGAGGTGGAGATCCTGCGCCCCGAGGGCACCCGGCTGGCCGACATCCGCCCGATGGCGCGGCTGAACGTCAGCGTCATCCTGGAAGAAAACGGTCGGCGCGAGACCGGCGGCATGGGCAAGGGCGGGCGGCACGGGCTGGCGCAACTGATGTCGCCCGACACCTGGAAGCCGATGATCGAGGAGGCCCTGCGCATCGCCCGTGTCAACCTTGGCGCCGTCGAGGCACCCGCTGGCGTGATGGACGTGGTGCTCGGCCCCGGCTGGCCGGGGATCCTTCTGCACGAGGCCATCGGCCACGGGCTGGAGGGCGACTTCAACCGCAAGGAAACCTCGGCCTTTGCCGGACTGATGGGGAAACAGATCGCCTCGAAGGGCGTGACTGTCCTGGATGACGGAACAATCCCGGACCGCCGCGGCTCGATCACCATCGACGACGAAGGCACGCCCTCGGGCAGGAACGTGCTGATCGAGGACGGGGTGCTGGTGGGCTACATGCAGGACCGGCAGAATGCGCGGCTGATGGGGGTGGCCCCCACCGGCAACGGCCGGCGCGAAAGCTTCGCGCATATCCCGATGCCGCGGATGACGAACACCTACATGCTGGCCGGCAAGGACGACCCGGCCGGCATCCTCGCAAGCCTGAAGGACGGCATCTACGCCGTGGGCTTTGGCGGCGGGCAGGTGGACATCACCTCCGGCAAGTTCGTGTTCAGCTGCACCGAGGCCTACCGGGTGCGCAACGGCGTGGTGGGCGAGGCGGTGAAGGGCGCGACGCTGATCGGCGACGGGGCCACCGCCCTGAAGGGCATCCGCGCCATCGGCAACGATCTGCAGCTCGATCCCGGCATCGGCAACTGCGGCAAGGCCGGGCAATGGGTGCCGGTGGGCGTGGGCCAGCCGACCCTGTTGATCCAGGGCCTGACGGTCGGCGGCGCGGCGGCCTGACCGCCTGGGGCCGCCCGCTCAGGCCACCTGCCGCGCCTTGCGGAAATGGGTCCTTGCCCAGCGCAGGAACGGGGCGATGCGCGGATGGGTCGCCTCGTCCCGGTCGGCCAGCAGCCAGACCGGCGTCGCCTCGGGCACCGGCAGATCCAGCCGCCGCACCCTCCCGTCCGCCAGCCGTTCCGGCAACAGCGCCACCCCCTGCCCGCGCGCGCAGGCCTCCAGCATCGCCAGCGGGCTTGAGGACATCAGGGCCACCGTCCCGCCCTGCGCGGCAAGCCAGGCATAGACCGGCACCCGCGCCAGCGAGCCCGAGGCAACGATCACTCGATGCCCGGCGAGGCTTCCGGCAACCGGGTGGCGGCGCACATAGTCCGGTGCAGCGAACAGCGCGCAGTCGAGCTGGCCGATCCGCTCTCCCGCCGTGCCCTCGGGCAGGGTCTCGAAGGGCGAGACCAGGACGTCATAGCTTGTGCGCGGCAGGATAAAGAGATCGTCATGCACCGAGTGGTCCGCCGGCTGGCCCCGCGCCGCGGACCATTCCGGCAGGGCATCAGCCAGGAACAGGCGCGCGGTCACCTCGCAGCTGGCGATCCGCAGGGGCGCGGGCAGCGCCTCGGTCCGGGCGAAGGCGCGGGCCATCTGGCGGGCGGCGGCCACCAGCGCCGCGCCGCGCGGGGTCAGACTGCCGTCGGGTGCGAACACCGGCCGCCCCCCGGCCTGCACCGCCGCGATCCGGCGCGACATGGTAGACTGGCTGACCCCCAGCGCCCGCGCCGCCGCCGAGAGGCTGCCGGCCTCGTGCACGGCCAGAACCCAGCGCGCCTGATTCCAGTCGGGGTCGGACATCGCAGCCAAGCCATGCGAAAACGGATGGACCCCTGCACTATCGCGGATGGACCCGTGACCGTCAATCCGGCATCCCGCCACCGTCCGATCCATGGAGCCCGACATGTTCGACCTTGACGCCTATCTCTCCCGCATCGGCCACCGCGCTGAGGCCCCGGACCTTGCCGCCCTGGCCGCCCTGCAACGCGCGCAGATGGCCGCCATTCCCTTCGAGAACACCGACCCCTTCCTCGGCCGCCTGCCCGACCTTGCGCCGGATGCGCTGTGGCGGAAGCTGGTGCTCGACCGTCGCGGCGGCTACTGCCTGGAACTCAACGCGCTGTTCGGCGCGGCGCTGGCGGCGCTTGGCTACACGGCGCAGCCGATCCTCGGCCGGGTGCGCATGGGTGCCCCGGTCGGCGGGCCGCGGGCGCATCTGGCCTGGCTCGTGCGGCTGGACGGGGCGGATTATCTGGCCGACACCGGCTTTGGCGGCCCCGGTCCCGACCAACCCCTGCGGCTGCACCGGGCCGAACGGGTGGAAACCGCGCTTGGCGCCTTCCGGCTGCGGCCCGAGCCCGGCTCGGGCGAATGGGTGCTGGAACGCGAGACCGACTCCGGCTGGTTCGCGCTTTACGGCTTCGACCGCCAGCCCCCGGCCAAGGGCGAGATCGAGGCCGCCAACCGGATCTGCGCCCTGTCGGACCGCTCGCCCTTCCCGGCCAACCTGATGCTGTTCCGCATCGCAGATGGCGCGCGGGCCGGGCTGATGAACCTGCGCCTGACCCAGGGCGACAGCGCGCGCCGGATCGAGGGCTACGAGGATTTCCGCCAGGTCCTGACCCGGACCTTCGCCCTGCCCGAGGCGCCCGACCAGATGCGCGCGCTATGGGACCGGCTGGTCACGCTGCCCGAGCCGGCCGAGGCCTAGCGGCCGAACTTGCCCTTCAGCGCCTCGGCAAAGGCGTTGCCCCCGCCCTGCGGCCCGGCCTGCATCGGCCCCCGCGCGGGTTTGCCTGGGGCCGGGCCGCGCTCGCGCGACTGGTCGCGGGCCGAGGCGCCGCCGTCCGACTTCATCGACAGGCCGATCCGCTTGCGCGGCACATCGACCTCGACCACCCGGACGCGCACCACGTCGCCCGCCTTCACCACGGCATGGGGATCCTTCACGAAGCTGTCGGACAACTGGCTGACATGGACAAGGCCGTCCTGATGCACACCGATGTCCACGAAGGCGCCGAAGGCCGCGACGTTGGTGACTGTGCCTTCCAGCACCATGCCAGGTTTCAGGTCGGTGATTTCGTTCACCCCTTCGCTGAAGGTCGCCGTCCTGAAACTGGGCCGGGGGTCGCGGCCCGGCTTTTCCAGTTCGGCCAGGATGTCCTTCACCGTCGGCAGGCCGAAGCGGTCGTCCACGAAGTCCGCCGGGTTCAGCCGCTTCAGCGCCGCGCCGTCGCCCATAAGGCTGCGGATGTCGCGCCCGCAGGCGGCGACGATCTTCCGGGCCACGTCATAGGCTTCCGGATGGACAGAGGAGGCATCCAGCGGCTCGGCCCCGTCACGGATCCGTAGGAAGCCTGCCGCCTGTTCGAAGGCCTTCGGCCCGAGCCGCGGCACCTTGAGCAGATCCTTCCGCGTCGCGAAGGGTCCGTTCTGGTCGCGGTGCGCGACGATGGCCTCGGCCAGGCCCGGTCCGACGCCAGAAACCCGCGCCAGAAGGGGGGCAGAGGCGGTGTTGAGGTCCACCCCCACCGCGTTCACCGCGTCCTCGACCACCGCATCCAGCGCCTTCGCCAGCCGGTGCTGGTCCACGTCGTGCTGATACTGTCCGACACCGATCGCCTTTGGCTCGATCTTCACCAGTTCTGCCAGGGGATCCTGCAGGCGTCGCGCGATGGAGACCGCGCCGCGCAGGCTGACGTCCAGATCGGGAAACTCCTTCGCCGCCAGTTCCGACGCGGAATAGACAGAGGCCCCGGCTTCCGAGACCACCACCTTGACTGGCTTCTCCGTGCCTGCGGGCAGCAGCGCCAGAAGGTCCGAGACCAGCTTTTCCGTCTCGCGGCTGGCGGTGCCGTTGCCGATGGCGATGAGCTTCACCTCATGCTGCCCGATCAGCCGGGCGAGCGTGATCTGTGCGCCCTTCACGTCCAGTTTCGGCTGGAAGGGATAGACCGTATCCGTCGCCAGCAGCTTTCCGGTCCCATCGACCACCGCGACCTTGACCCCGGTGCGGATGCCGGGGTCGAGCCCCATCGTCGCCTTGCCGCCCGCCGGGGCCGCCAGCAGCAAGTCCTTCAGGTTGCGCGCGAAAACCCGGATCGCCTCGGCCTCGGCCGCCTCGCGCAACTCGGCCATCAGGTCCAGCGTGAGCGAGGTGCGGATCTTCACCCGCCAGGCCCAGGCCGCCGCCTCGCGCAGCCAGCGGTCCCCCGGCCCGTTGCCACCGGCGCCCACCGCCGCCCCGCAGGCCCGTTCCGCCGGGCTTTCGCCGCGCGGGCTGTCGGCATCGACATCCAGATCCAGGGTCAGCACTTCTTCATTACGGCCCCGGAACATGGCCAGCGCGCGGTGGCTGGGCACGCGGGCGAAATCCTCGGAATGGGCGAAGTAATCGGCGAACTTCGCACCCGCGGCCTCTTTCCCCGGCACGACCTTCGCCGAAAGCTTGCCCACCTTGCGCATGTGGTCGCGCAGCCGGCCAAGCAGCCCCGCATCCTCGGCCAGGCCTTCCGCCAGGATGTCGCGCGCACCTTCCAGCGCCGACTTGGCGTCGGGAAAGCCTTCCGACAGGAAGCCAGAGGCCAGCGCCACCGGATCAGCAGCGCGGTCGGCGAGGATCGCGTCCAGCAGACCCTGCAAGCCGGCCTCGCGCGCGATCATCGCCTTGGTGCGGCGCTTGGGCTTGTAAGGCAGGTAGATGTCCTCAAGCTCGGCCTTGGTCGCCGCCCCGGCAATCGCGCGCGCCAGGTCGTCGGTCATCTTGCCTTGCCCGGTAATGGACTCGGCAATCGCCGCCCGCCGCGCCTCGAGCTCGCGCAGATAGCCCAGCCGTTCCTCCAGCCGGCGCAGCTGGCTGTCGTCGAGGCCGCCGGTCACCTCTTTCCGGTAGCGCGCGATGAACGGCACCGTGGCGCCCCCGTCCAGAAGCCCGATCGCGGCGCCGACCTGCTGCGGGCTGGCCCCGATTTCGGCGGCGATCAGGCTGGGGATGCGGGTCAGGCTCATGCGATTCCTCTTCGGTCAGGGGCGCGCACCTTAGACGCGGCCCCTTGCCGGGTGAAGCCCGCCAGGCAAGGAACCGCGCAATCAGCCTGCCGCCCCCTGCCGCAGCCGGAAGCGCTGGATCTTTCCTGTCTGGGTCTTGGGCAGGGCGTCGGCAAAGACCACGCGGCGAGGATACTTGTAGGGCGCGATGACCTTCTTCACATGGTCCTGCAACAGCTTGACCATCAGCGCGTCGCCCGTAGCGCCCGGAGCAAGCACGACATGCGCCTCGACAATCATGCCTCTTTCCTCGTCCGGGGCGCCGATCACCGCGCATTCCGCGACCTGGGGATGCGACAGCAGCGCCGCCTCCACCTCTGGCCCGGCGATGTTGTAGCCGGCGCTGACGATCATGTCGTCCGATCGGGCGGCAAAGTGGAAGCGGCCCTCGTCGTCCTGCCAGAAGCTGTCGCCGGTCAGGTTCCAGCCGTCCTGCACATACTTGGCCTGCCGCGCGTCGGCCATGTAGCGGCATCCGGTGGGGCCGCGCACGGCCAGTCGCCCGACCTCTCCACTTGGCAGTTCTGCCATGTCGGGGCCGACGATTCGTACCTGATAGCCGGTTACCGGGCGGCCGGTGCAGGCAGGGCGGTGATCGTCGAAACGGTTGGTGATGAAGATGTGCAGCATCTCGGTCGCCCCGATCCCGTCCAGCATCGGCTTGCCGGTTCGGGCCATCCATTCCTCATAGACCGGCGCGGGCAGGGTCTCGCCCGCACTGACGGCGGCGCGCAACGACGACAGATCGGCACCGTCCTCCATCGCCTTCAGCATCGCGCGATAGGCGGTTGGGGCGGTGAAACAGACCGTGGCACGATGGGTCTGGATGATCTCGACCATGTTGGCGGGGCTGGCCTGTTCCAGAAGTGCCGCCGCTGCCCCGAAGCGCAGGGGAAAGATCGCAAGACCGCCAAGGCCGAAGGTAAAGGCAAGGGGAGGGCTGCCCACAAACACATCCTCGGGCGTGACACCCAGCACTTCCTTTGCATAACCGTCTGCAATGATCAGAAGATCGCGGTGGAAATGCATCGTCGCCTTGGGCTCGCCCGTTGTGCCGCTGGTGAAACCCAGAAGCGCCACGTCGTCGCGCCCCGTGGGCGGCGGCGTGAAGCGGACAGGTTTCGACAGGGCGGCGCGGTCAAGTTCCGCGTCATGGTTCGCCGTGCCGTCGAAGCCCACCACGGTCTTCAGGAACCACGAGGTCTTGGCGCAAGAGACCAACTCCTCCATCAGCCGCGTGTCGCAAAGCGCAAGCGCGATTTCCGCCTTGTCCACTATGGCCGACAGTTCACCCGCACGCAGCATCGGCATGGTGTTGACGACAACCGCCCCGGCCTTGGTCGCCGCGAGCCAGCAGGCGACCATCGCCGGGTTGTTGGCCGACCTGATCAGCACCCGGTTGCCCGGCTTCACGCCGTAGTCGCTGACCAGCGCATGGGCGATGCGGTTGGTCCAGTCGGTCAGTTCCTTGTAGGTCCGCTGACGGCCGTTGCCGATCAGCGCCACATGGTCGCCGAAGCCGCGCTCCACCATGCGGTCGGTCAGTTCGACCGCCGCATTCAGCCAGTCGGGATAGGAAAACCCGTTCAGAAGCAGATCGGGCCACTGGTCGGCCGGCGGCAGCCGGTCGCGGGTAAAGCCGTCCGTGTGCCCCGAAGGTCCAAGCATGTCGTCCTCCCTTGTCGCCGGGTCGCCCCGGCCCTGTTCACAGCGCCGTGCGGACGCGCCAAAGCTCCGGGAACAGTTCGACCTCCAGCATCCGCCGCAGATAGCTGATGCCCGCCGTCCCACCCGTGCCACGCTTGAAGCCGATCACCCGTTCGACCGTGGTGACGTGATTGAAGCGCCAGCGGCGGAAGTAATCCTCGAAATCCACCAGCTTCTCGGCCATCTCGTAGGCTTCCCAATGGGCGGCGGGGTCGCGATAGACGATCTCCCATAGGGCGGTCACTTGCGGATCAGCCTCCCAGGGCTGGCGGACATCCCGGGTCAGGACATGCGCCGGGACCGGCAGGCCCAAGCGCGCCAGCCGCCGCAGCACCTCGTCGTACAGCGTGGGGCGAGCGAGTTCCGCCTCCAGCTTCTCCAGGATGTCGGGCCGGTGCGCATGGGGCTTCAGCATCGCCGCGTTCCGGTTGCCCACCGCATATTCAATCAGCCGGTATTGCCAGGACTGGAAGCCCGAGCTTTGCCCCAGATCGTCGCGGAAGCGCGTATATTCCGAGGGCGTCATCGTGCGCAGCACGTCCCAGGCGGAATTGAGCTGTTCGAAGATCCGGGCAATGCGGGCCAGCATCTTCGACGCCTCGGCCATGCGGTCGGCGGCAATGGCGCGGCGGGCCGCGTCCATTTCGTAAAGCGCCAGCTTCATCCAGAGTTCCGAGGTCTGGTGCTGGATGATGAACAGCATCTCGTCATGCGCGGGCGACAGCGGATGCTGCGCGGTCAGGATCTGGTCGATCCCTAGATAGTCACCATAGGACATGCGCCGCCGGAAATCGGTTTCCGCGCCGTCGGTGGAAGGGTCGTAGGTCATGGGTTGCCTCGGTCCCTGAAGAAAGTTTCAGACGCGGGCGGCACCCTTCCGGGATAGAACCGACAGCATCCCCATCTTGCGCCAGACCGCGACCCAGCCCGCATGGCGGCAGACCACCGGCAAGGCACGAGCCTCGCGCCGGGTCTGTACGTTCCTCTGTGGCGCGGGCTTCAGCATGGCACCCCGGGGGTTGATGGTCAGCAGGCTAACCGCTGGCCGATGAATTTCAAGTTCGAAATACCGCCGATCAAGGGATCACGGCGGTGGCCTCGATCTCCACCTTCGCCCTGTCCTCGACCAGCGCCACAACCTGCACCAGCGCCATAGCCGGGTAATGCCGCCCGATCACCGACTTGTATATGCGCCCAAGCTCTTTCAGGTTGGCCAGGTATTCCCGCTTGTCGGTGACATACCAGGTCAGCCGGACAAGGTGTTCCGGCCCCGCCCCGGCGCAGGCCAGCACCTCGACGATGCTTTTCAGCGCCTGTTCCACCTGGCCCGCGAAATCGTCGGTCTCGAAGACCTGGTCCGCGTTCCAGCCGATGATGCCGCCGGTAAACACCATCCGACCGGTGGCGGCGACGCCGTTGGAATAGCCGATGGCGGGTTTCCAGTGCGCGGGATGCAGGAACTGGTGGGGGCTCTGGGTCATGCGTCCTCCAGATGGGCGGCAAGGGTGGTGCGGATGGCGTCCGGCCAGCGGCCGGGGCGGTGGTCGGGGCCAAGCCAGACCAGGGTCAGCCGGGCAGTCAGACGATGCTGCCCGGCGCAGCGGGCCTCCAGCCGAAAGGTGGCAGAAGAGGCGCCCAGCCGTTCCGCATCCAGCGTCCAGTCCAGCACCTCGCCCAGCCGCGAGGGCGCCTTGAAATCGGTTTCCACCCGGGCGGTCGGCACGCCGATGCCGTCGGCCATCATCGCGTGGTAGGAATAGCCGACCACCTCGCGGAAGAAGTTCTCCATGACCGAGTTGGTCATCTCGAAATAGCGCGGGTAGAAGACGATCCCGGCCGGGTCGCAATGGTTGAACTCGATGCGGATCTGGCGACGGTAGGTCATGCCAGCACGCTGCGGGCGATGACGACGCGCTGCACGTCCGAGGCGCCCTCGTAGATGCGCAGCGCCCGGATCTCGCGATACAGGCTTTCGACGACCGAGCCATATCGGACCCCATCGCCGCCATGCAGCTGCACGGCCATGTCGATCACTTCCTGCGCGGCCTCGGTGGCGTAAAGCTTCGCCATCGCCGCCTCGCGCGTGACGCGGGCCGCGCCCATGTCCTTCACCCAGGCCGCGCGATAGACCAGAAGCGCGGCCGCGTCGATCTTCAGCGCCATGTCGGCTAGGTGGCCCTGCACCATCTGCAACTCGGCCAGCGCCTGGCCCTGGATGCGCCGCGCCCTGACGCGCGCCAGCGCCTCGTCCAGCGCGCGACGGGCAAAGCCCAGCGCCGCCGCGCCCACGGTCGGGCGGAACACGTCCAGGACCGACATGGCCAGCTTGAACCCCTCGCCCGGCGCGCCGATCAGGGCGTCTTCCGGCAGGACCATGCCCCGCATCCGCAGCGTGGCCAGCGGATGCGGCGCGATCACCTCCAGTCGCTCCACCACCTCAAGGCCGGGCGTATCGGCGGGCATGAGGAAGGCCGACAGGCCGCGCGCGCCCGGTGCCTCGCCGGTGCGGGCGAACAGCACATAGACATCGGCGATCCCGCCGTTCGAGATCCAGGTCTTTTCCCCCTCGATCAGCCAGCCGCCCTGAACCCGCACCGCGCTGGTCGCGGTGGCGGCCACGTCGGATCCCGATCCCGGCTCGGTCAGAGCAAAGCCGGAAATAGCCCGCCCCTCCCGCGTCTGCTCCAGCCACGCGCGCTGCGACGGCGTACCGAACAGGCTGACCGCCCCCATTCCCAGCCCCTGCATCGCAAAGGCGAAATCGGCCAGCCCGTCGTGCCGCGCCAGCGTCTCCCGGATCAGGCACAGCGTGCGCACGTCGAGCCGCTCGCCCTCTCCCGCCCCGGAATGGCGCAGCCACCCCCCCTGCCCGAGGGCCACCACCAGCGCCCGGCAGGCCGCATCCACATCGCCATGATCCACCGGCAGATATCCGGCGCACCAGTCCTCCAGCCGCGCCGCAAGGTCGCGGTGGCGAGACTCGAAGAACGGCCAGTCAAGAAAGCTGCGATCGCTCATTCTTCCGTTCCCAAATATCCCACGGGGGTGCGGGGGTGTGAAACCCCCGCTCCTCGCTCAGTCACCCTGAAACACCGGCTGTTCCCGGGCGACAAAGGCCCGATAGGCCCGTTCGAAGTCTTTCGTCTGCATGCAGATCGCCTGCGCCTGCGCCTCGGCCTCGATCGCCTGGTCCAGCCCCATGTTCCACTCCTGGTTCAGCTGGGTCTTGGTGATCCCATGCGCGAAGGTAGGCCCCGCCGCCAGTTGCCGGGCCAGCGTCATCGCCGCCTCTTCCAGCGCCTCGGGCGCATGGAGCGCGTTCCAGAACCCCCAGCGCTCGCCTTCCTCGGCCCGCATGACGCGCCCGGTATACAGAAGTTCTGCCGCCCGCCCCTGCCCGATGATCCGGGGCAGCATGGCGCAGGCGCCCATGTCGCAGCCGGCAAGGCCGACCCGTGTGAACAGGAAGGCGCATTTCGCACCAGGGGTTGCCAGCCGCAGGTCGGATGCCATGGCCATGATCGCCCCCGCGCCGACGCAGACCCCGTCCACCGCCGCGATCACGGGCTTGCCGCAGCCGATCATCGCCTTGACCAGATCGCCGGTCATCCGGGTGAAGGCGAGAAGGCCCTTCATGTCCATGCCGACCAGCGGGCCGATGATGTCATGCACATCGCCGCCGGAACAGAAGTTGCCCCCGTTCGGGCCCAGCACAACCACATCAACATCGGTCGCATGGACCAGCGCGCGGAAGGTGTCGCGCAGCTCGGCATAGCTTTCGAAAGTCAGCGGGTTCTTCCGCTCGGGCCGGTTCAGACGGATGGTGGCGATCCGGTCGCGGACCTCCCACAGGAAATGGGCGGGCTTCAGCCCGGCAAGTTCGATCATCACGCACCTCGCATGCGTTTGAGAATGTCAGTGAGGCTGTCCAGGTCCGCCTCGGACAGGCCCGCGAACAGGCGCGAGACCTCGGCCTCGTGTTCTGCCGCCAGCCCCTCGAACTGCGCCAGCCCCTCGGGCGTCAGTGCGACATGCACCGTGCGGCGGTCGGTTTCCGACGGCGTGCGGCGAACAAGGCCGTCCTTCTCCAGCCGGTCAACCACCGTGGTCGCATTGCCGTTTGAAACCAGCAACATGCGGCTGAGTTCGCTCATCGTCACGCCTTCGCGGCGACGGTAGAGCGCGGCCATCACGTCGAAACGGGGCAGCGTCGTGTCGTGCCGCACGCGCAGGAATTCGCGCAACTCGCCCTCGGCGGCGCGGGTGACACCCAGCAGGCGAATCCACATCTTCAGGCGGCGCTTGGAGAGAGGGTCGCTCATACCTCGCCCCCTGCAATGGTGATCGACTGCCCGTTGATCCCGTCGCTGCCCGGCCCGCACAGGAACAGCGCGGCGGCGGTCACCTCGTCGGGGCGGTAAAGGCGGTTCTGCGGACTGAGCGCCTCCAGCGCGGCGCGGGCCTCGGCCAGGCTGCGGCCAGTCTTTTCGCTGATGACGCGGATCGAGTTTTCCGTCATCTCGGTGTCCAGAAACCCCGGGCAGATAGCGTTCACCGTGACCGGTCTGCGGGCGACCTCCAGCGCAAGAGACCGGACCAGGCCCATCACCCCGTGCTTGGCTGCCGCATAGGGTGCAACCTTGGCATAGCCCTTCAGGCTCGCGGTCGAGGCTACGGCGACCAGCCGCCCCCAGCCGTCGAACTGCCGCAGACCTTCGCGAAAGGTCAGGAACACGCCGGTCAGGTTCACCGCCAGCATCCGGTTCCACTGGTCCAGCGTGGTGCGGACAAACGGCGCAGAATCGGCCTGCCCGGCGTTGGCGATGACGATGTCCACCCGCCCCGCCTGCGCATACAGCGCCTGAACCGAGGCCTCGTCCGTCACGTCGCAGGGCAGCGCGCGGATTGCGGGATGCTGCGCGGCGGTGGCCTCCAGGGCAGAGACCCGGCGACCGCATATCACGACCTCTGCCGCACCGGCCCGGGCAAAACCAAGCGCAAGGTCGGCCCCTGCCCCGGAGCCCCCGCCTGTCACCAGTACCCGCCGCCCTGCAATGGTCATGCCCGGATCACCTCGGTTGCCTTTTGCGCCAGCCGCCGCATCTGGTCGCGCCCCGCAAGATACGGCAGCGGCCAGTCGGTGGCCTGATCCTGCATGGCAACAGATGCATGCAGCGTCCAGTAGGGATTGGCCAGATGCGGCCGGGCAAGGCAGACCAGATCGGCCCGACCCGCCAGAAGGATCGAGTTCACATGGTCGGTCTCGGTGATGTTGCCCACGGCCATGGTGGCAAGGCCCGCCTCGTTGCGGATGCGGTCGCTGAAGGGCGTCTGGAACATCCGGCCATAGACCGGCCGCGCCTCGGTCGAGGTCTGGCCGGCGGAAACGTCGATGATGTCGGCGCCGGCTGCGGCGAACATCCTTGCGATCTGCACCGCCTCTTCCGGGGTCACGCCATGGTCGCCCACCCAGTCGGTTGCGCTGATACGGACCGAAAGCGGCTTCTCCTCGCCCCACGCCGCGCGCATGGCCCGCAGCACCTCCAGGGGCCAGCGCATCCTGTTCTCCAGCGATCCGCCATAGGCGTCGGTCCGGCGGTTCGACAGCGGGCTGATGAAGGACGACACAAGATAGCCGTGCGCCGCGTGCAGTTCGACCATGTCGAAGCCCACGCGTTTCGCCATTTCGGTGGCTGCGACGAATTCCGCGGTAACTGCCTCCATGTCGGCCCTGGTCATCTCGCGCGGGATGGCGTTCCGTGGTGACCAAGGGATCGGCGAGGGGGCAATGATTTCCCAGTTTCCCGAGGGCAAGGGCGCATCGCCATCCTCCCAGCCGACCTGGGTGCTTGCCTTGCGGCCCGCGTGGCCGATCTGGCAGCAGATCTTTGCCGTGGTTTCGGCATGGACGAAATCGACGATCCGCTTCCAGGCAACCTCGTGTTCGGGGGCGTAAAGGCCGGGGCAGCCGGGGGTGATGCGGCCCTGCGCGCTGGTGCAGGTCATTTCGGTATAGACCAGTCCTGCGCCGCCCTTGGCGCGTTCGCCGTAATGCACCAGATGCCAGTCGGTCGGGCAGCCATCCACCGCCTTGTACTGCGCCATCGGCGAGACAACGACACGGTTCTTCAGTTCCATGTTCCGCAGCCGGAAGGGCGCGAACATCGGCTTGCGTCCCTTCCGTCCGCCCGCCTGTTCCTGGAACCAGTCTTCGACCCGAGCCAGCCATTCGGGGTCGCGCAGGCGCAGGTTCTCGTGGCTGATCCGCTGGCTGCGGGTCAGCAGCGAATAGGCGAACTGTTCCGGCGGCAGGTCGAGGTAGCGTTCCACCTGCTCGAACCATTCCAGGCTGTTGCGCGCGGCCGATTGCAGGCGCAGCACCTCGACCCGGCGTTCGTCCTGATAGCGCTGGAATGCGGCCTCCATCGTGGGCTCGCTGTGCAGGTATTCGGCCAGGGCGATCGCGCTGTCGAAGGCCAACCGCGTGCCCGAGCCGATCGAGAAATGCCCCGTCGCCGCCGCGTCGCCCATCAGCACGACATTCTGGTGATACCATTTCCCGCAGATCACCCGGGGGAAGTTCATCCAGACCGCCGATCCGCGCAGGTGGGCTGCGTTCGAGATCAGCTCATGCCCGCCAAGGTGACGCTCGAAGATCCTGCGGCAGGTTTCGACCGTTTGTTCCTTCGACATGCCGGCAAAGCCCCAGCGGTCCCAGGTCTGCTGAGTGCATTCCACAATGAATGTCGCAGTGTTCGCGTCGAACTGGTAGGCATGGGCCCAGACCCAGCCGTGTTCGGTCTTCTCGAAGATGAAGGTAAAGGCGTCGTCGAACTTCTGATGTGTCCCAAGCCAGACGAACTTGCACAGGCGCATGTCGATGTCGGGCTGGAACACGTCTGCATATTCCTTGCGCACAGCCGAATTGATCCCGTCAGACGCGACGACAAGATCGTAGTCGTGACGGTAGTCCTCGGCCGACTTGAACTCGGTCTCGAAGCGCATCTCGACCCCCAGTTCCCGCGCCCGGGCCTGCAACAGGATCAGCATCTGCTTGCGGCCGATGCCCGCAAACCCGTGCCCCCCAGACACGGTGCGAACCCCGTTATGGACCACGGCGATATCGTCCCAGTAGGCAAAGTGGTCACGGATCGCCTGGGCCGAGACGGGGTCGTTCTTCGTCATCCGCCCAAGCGCATCATCCGAAAGCACGACGCCCCAACCAAAGGTATCGTTGGCGCGGTTGCGCTCCAGCACGGTGATCTGATGCGCCGGATTGCGCAGCTTCATCGAGATCGCGAAGTAGAGACCGGCAGGACCGCCGCCAAGGCAGAGAATCTTCATGGGTCATGTTCCTGTTCTGGCGCACGGATGCTGCGCCGTTGCGGAAAGCTTGCACCGGCCCGCAATAATTTCAAGCTTGAAATTTCATGCTTGAAAAAAATGCCGAAGGGGCGATGATGCCGGACATGGACCTGATGATCGAAAGCATGCACGGATGGGCACGGCTGACGCTGAACCGTCCGGCACAGAGAAACGCGCTGAACACGGCCCTGCTGGCAGCGGTGGCGGATGCACTTGGCCGCCTGGCCGATGACCCCGCCTGCCGCGTCGTGGTGCTGACCGGGGCCGAAGGCAACTTTGCCGCCGGGGCAGATATCGGCGAGATCGAGCACAAAACCAGCGCCGAGGGCGCGGCCGACCCGCGCAAGGCGCATTGGGCGGCGATCCGCGCCTTCCCCAAGCCCCTGATCGCGGCGGTGGATGGCTTCGCCCTGGGCGGAGGCTTCGAACTGGCGCTGATGGCCGACCTCATGGTGCTGGGTGCCACCGCCCGGCTGGGCCTGCCAGAGACCAACCTGGGCCTGATCCCCGGTGCGGGCGGCGGGCAGCGACTGATGGCGCTGGCCGGACGCGCCCGGGCGATGCGCATGGTGCTGACGGGCGAAATCATCGACGCGCAGACCGCAGTGGACTGGGGAATTGCCGCCTTTCTGTCCGAAGGCGGCGCCGCCGAGGCGGCAGAACCCCTTGCTGCGCGCCTCGCCGCCCGCGCCCCCCTCGCGCTGATGGCCGCCAAGCGTGCCCTGATCGCGGGCGAGGAAAGGGCTCTGGCCCTGGCCGAGGAACGCGCGGCCTTCGAGGCACTCCTCGACACCGCCGACAAGGCCGAAGGCATCCGCGCCTTCCGCGACCGTCGCAAGCCGGAGTTCAAGGGGCAATGATCATCGGTGTCGTCGGCCTTGGCGCGATGGGTCTGGGGATCGCGCAGGTGTTTGCCCAGGCAGGCCATCCGGTACGGGCAACCGATGCCGCGGACGCCGCCCGCGCATCGGCCCGCGAACGAATGGCGGCCGCCCTGGCCCCCAGGGTCGCCAAGGGAGCGATGACCGGGGCCGAGCGCGACGCCACGCTTGCCCGGCTGACCGTGGTGGACACGGTGGAGGACATCGCCCCCGCTGGTCTGGTGATCGAGGCTGTGGCCGAACGGCTGGAAGTCAAGCAGGCGGTGTTCCGATCTCTGGAGCCGCTTCTGCCCGCCGACGCGGTGCTGGCCACGAATACATCATCCCTTTCAGTCGCGGCGATCGCCGAAGGGCTGGCGCGGCCCGGTCAGGTGCTGGGCCTGCACTTCTTCAACCCCGCCCCGGTGATGAAGCTGGTAGAACTCGTGGCCTATGCCGGAACCACCGCCGCCGCGCTGGATCTGGCGCGCAGCCTTGCCGAAGGCGCGGGCAAGGTGGTCATCGCCTGCCCCGACCGTCCGGGCTTCATCGTCAACCGCTGCGCCCGGCCCTATTATGGCGAGGCACTGGCGCTGCTGGAGGAAGGCCGAACCGCCACCGAGATCGACGCGGCAATGGTGGCGGCAGGATACCGGCTTGGCCCCTTCGCGCTGATCGACCTGATCGGCGCCGACATCAACCTGGCCGCGACCGAAAGCCTTGCGGCGGCGATGGGGGGCCACCCGCGCTATCATGTGTTCAGGGCGCTGCGCGACCAGGTCGCGCGGGGCGAGCTGGGGCGCAAGAGCGGGCGGGGTTTCGTCTTTCCCGCCGAGCCGGCGCCACCTCCCGCCGACGCCGAGGCCATCGCCCTGCGGATCGAGGCCGCCTTGGCAAACGAGGCCGCCTGGCTACTGTCCGAAGGCGGGGTGACGGCTGAAGGCATCGACACGGCGATGAAGCTGGGCCTGAATTTCCCGCGTGGCCCCTTCGAGGCCCGCGCGCGGCACGGGGCAGACCGCATCCGCGCCACGCTTGCCGCGCTGGAGGCCGCCGCGCCCCCGCATCTGAAAACCCGCTACCTGCCCGCACCGGAGCCAAGCCCATGACCGAGGTCTTCCTTTGCGCCCACCGCCGCACGCCCATCGGCCGGCACGGCGGCACGCTTGCCATGGCACGCCCAGACGACATGGCTGCCCATGTGATCGACGGCCTCCTGGACCTGCACCCCGGCCTTGCGGTGGACGAAGTGATCTTCGGCTGCGCCAACCAGGCCGGCGAGGACAACCGCAACGTCGCGCGCATGGCGGTGCTGCTGTCGCGCTTGCCGGAAACGGTGCCGGCGCTGACGGTCAACCGCCTTTGCGCCAGCGGGCTGGATGCGGTGATCGCGGGCGCAAGGGCGGTGCGCGACGGGGCGGACGTGGTGATCGCGGGCGGGGTCGAAAGCATGACGCGGGCGCCCTTCGTGCTGGGCAAGGCCGAAACCGCCTTCTCGCGCGAGGCGCAGATGCATGACACCACCATCGGCTGGCGCTTCGTCAACGACCGGATCGCTGGCGCCTACGGCACCGAGTCCATGCCCGAGACCGCCGAGAACGTCGCCGCCGAACACGGGATCGCGCGCACCGACCAGGACGCCTATGCCCTGCGGTCGCAGTCGCGCTATGACGCGGCCTGGCATGCAGCCGACATCCTGCCCGTCACGATCCGGGGCCGGAAGGGCGAGACCGTGGTGGACACCGACGAACACCCCCGCGCAACGACGCTGGAGAAGCTCGCCGCCCTGCCCGCGCCCTTCCGGGCTGGGGGCACGGTGACGGCAGGCAATGCCGCGGGCATCAACGACGGCGCGTCGGCGGTGATCCTTGCCTCGTCCGAAGGCGTGCGGCGGCACGGGCTGACCCCGCTTGCTCGCGTGGGAGCCGCGGCCAGCGCCGGGGTTGCCCCGCGGGTCATGGGGATCGGCCCGGTCGCGGCGGTCGGGCGGCTGACGGCACGCACCGGCCGGACAGCGGATGATCATGACGTGATCGAGCTGAACGAGGCCTTTGCGGCACAGGTTCTGGCATGCCTGCGGGCCTGGGCTCTGGCCGACGACGATCCGCGCGTGAACGCCAGGGGCGGCGGGATCAGCATGGGCCATCCGCTGGGCATGTCTGGCGCACGCATCGCCGGAACGGCGGCTCGGCGGCTGGCCGAAGGCGGCGGTGCGTCGGCGCTGGTCACGCTGTGCGTCGGTGTGGGCCAGGGCGTTGCGCTGGAGCTGCTGGCAGCCTGACACGACGGGCCAGGTGCAGCCGGACTGCACAGGCCCGGCATCGCCGCAGGTTCATGACTTCCGCGCTTTTCGCGCGTTGCCCTGCCGAAACGAAGACTTGGCAACCGGGAAGAGGCCGGGGCTGCGGCAACCGGGGGCATCGACTAGCCCCGACGATGCGTTGCCGCCACCCGCGAGATTTCCTCATAGATCCCTGACATCAGGTTCAGTGTCCGCGTCGCCTCGGCCAGCCGGTCGGAAAAGCCGGGCACATTCGCCACGGCTTGGATCAGAAGCCGCCGCCGCAGCGCGCCGTAGTCATCCGTCACGCGGCGGCCCTCGTCGGTGACTTCGTAGGTCACGCCGGACCGCCCCGCCCCCTTGCGGATCACCAGACCCGCGCCGATCAGCTTGCGCAGCGAATACTGGATGTTCGGCACGTCGTCGCGGTTGGTCAGCCGCGCCAGATCCTTTATCGACTTCGGGCGGTCGTTCATGCGGATGATATGCAAAAGCGCATTCTCGGGCCCCGTCGCAGCCAGATCGCACACGGACGCAAGACATTCCGACTGCCAGCGCCCGAATCCCTCGAAACAGCGCATCAGGGCAAATTCCAGTTCGGTCGTGTCCACCTCGACCGGGCTCTCCGCCAGATGCCAGTGCCAGTCAAGACCGGGAACCCGCCCCTGCGCCACGGCATCGTTTTGAACTTGAAGCTTTTTTTCCGGCATCCGTCAGGCCCCCTGCTGCATTTGAGTCTTCCTGCATCGGACCGTTGACGCAAATGGATTTTACGATAGACTTTCAAACATAAAATACCTTCAAAAACTGCAACAGGGACCAAAGACATGCCGAACCACCCGATGCTTTCGGGCAACCGCTTCCGCCTGGGCACCTTCTCGACCAACTGCTCTTCGGGGATGACGCCGACCAAGGTGCCCGAACGCTGGGTCAACAGCTGGGACAACAACCTGAAGCTGGCGCAGATGCTGGACGAGGCGGGAATCGACTTCATGCTGCCGATCGCCCGTTGGATCGGCTACGGCGGCGAGACCGACTTTCACGGCGGCGTGCTCGAGACGATGACCTGGGCCGCGGGCCTGCTGGCGGCGACCAAGAACATCGCCGTCTTCGCCACGATCCACACCGCCGCGAACCACCCGGTGGTCGTGGCCAAGCAGATCGCCACCATCGACCAGATCGGCCACGGCCGGGCGGGCCTGAACATCGTTGCGGGCTGGAACAAGCCGGAGTACGAGGCACTGGGGCTTGAGTTGCCGGACGACCACGAAACCCGCTATGCCTATGCGCAGGAATGGTTCGACCTGATCCGCAAGTTGTGGACCTCGGACGAGCATTTCGATTGGAACGGCAAGTATTTCAAGGCAAAGAAGGTGAAGGGCGATCCGAAACCCCTGCGCGGATCGGTTCCCATCATCAATGCGGCGGGCAGCCCGCAAGGCCGCGAGTTCGCGACCGACAATGCGAATTTCCTGTTCACGCCAGCCATCGACCTTGAGCGGTCGAAGGGCGAGATTGCCGAACTGAAGGCGCAGGCGCGCGCAAAGGGCCGCGAGGTGAACGTGCTGACCTTCAGCCATGTGATCTGCCGCCCGACCGAGGCCGAGGCCAAGGCCTTTGCCGACTATACCGCCGTCCAGAACGCGGACACCGAGGCGGTGGACAATCTGGTGCGGTTGCAGTTCGCGCACGCTCACAGCTTTCCGCATGACCTGCTCGCGCAGATCAAGCACCTGTTCGCCCTGGGTCATGGCGGCTTCCCGTTGATCGGAACGCCGGATCAGGTGGCCGAAGGCATCCTGAAGCTGCATGCGGCGGGATTTGCGGGAACGACGCTGTCCTTTGTCGATTACGTCGAGGAATTCCCCTATTTCCGCGATACGGTGCTGCCGAAACTGGCCGCCGCCGGGATCAGGTAGGGAGACGCAGCATGGCCGAAGAACCGACCGGGAAAGAATTCCGGGACGCGATGCGCGCCTTTGTGGGCAACTGCAGCGTCATTACCGTTGGTGACGGCGAGGAAGCCTCGGGCCTGGTGGTGACTTCGGCCATTTCGCTTTCGGCCGACCCGCCCCTGCTGCTGGCCTGTGTGAACCGGTCGGCGTCGAGCCATCCGCTGCTGGTCCGATACGGCCGCTTCGGCTGGTCGTCGCTGGGTGCGGCGCATCAGGCGGTGGCCGAGCGGTTCTCGGGCTTCGGCGGGGTCAAGGGCGCGGCGCGGTACGAGGGGGCCGAGTGGGAAACCGCCGTCACCGGCGCCCGGCTGCTGAAGGGCGCGCCCACGGCCTTCGACTGCACGGTAGAAGAGATGATCGATCGCGCAACCCATTCGATCCTGATCGGCCGCGTGCGGGCAATCCGCACCACGCCGGGGGCGGGGGCGCTGATCTACTGGAACGGCAGCTACCGGGCGCTTGAGTGACACGGAAAGGGGGGCTGCCGCCCCCCTCGCCGCGGGCCGGCTCACATCTAGCGAGCATTTTCAAAGGGGCAAGACCGGCTCAGGCGAAGCTGCGGATCGTCTGGATAGCACCGTCGAGCGCCTTGCCTTCCTCATCCTTAAGGGCAGCCTCGCGCAGGCGGCGGCACCAGTCGGCTGCGTCGTCACGCCCGGCAATCATCAGCGTCGCAGCGATGACGCGGTCGAACTTAGACAGCCCCCGCGCGTGGGTGTCGGAATAGCCCTTGATCAGGCGGCGGCAGCGGATCAGTTCCACGGCAAGGTCATAGTTGCGCGGCACCTCGGCCAGGGCGGTTTCCAGCCAGCGGGCAAGATGCGCCTGTTCCTGCGCGTGGCGCAGGGTGCGGCGGCGCCAGCCCTTCAGGCCACCCAGCACATGCAGCATCAGGAAGGCGCGCAAGGAGTCGGTGCGCAGGCGCCGCCCCTTGTCGAACCAGCGCGTCAGGCGGGCCATCCATTTCGGGCTGGCCTCGACCTTTGCGCCCAGCCGCGCAGGGAACATGCCAACGATCTCTTCCGCCCTCGGGTGGAAGAATTCGGTCAGGTGCAGCAGGTTGCCGTCCTTCACGCGCATTTCACCACGGATGCGGTCGAAACGGCGGGCGCGGGTCTTGAGGTCGGCCACCCGGATCACGTCGTCATAGGCCATCGCATTGGCAATGTATTTCGCTGCCTCTCGGGTCAGCACCCAGCCCTTTTCTGCGCTGTCGCGGGCCTGCACCGTGGCCAACCGGTCGAGGTATTCGGCGCCATAGGCAAGATCCTGGAACTCCACCACCTTGCGCAGGCCGGGCATGGCCATCTCGGCGGCAGGCTCTGGCAGGGCCGAGACGCGGGCGGCCAGCGCGTTCCATTGTGCCATCAGTCGCGCCGGGCCTGACACTGCCGTCGCCGTGCGGGAAGGCGGCGCAGCCACCGCTTCCGCCGCAGGATTGGCCGCGACCTCGAAGGCGGCAGCGAAAGCGCGCAGCGACCCCTCTACCCCCTTGCCGCTTGCGCGGATCGCGGCCTCGAAGGCCTCGCGCGGGAAGGGCAGCACCCCCGACCCGGCCAGCGCCCCGAACAGTGAGGCCGAGATGACCGAACCGTTTCGTACGGCCAGCGCATCGAAATCGGCCGCGATGAAACGGCGTGCGGCGATTTCGGCTGCTGCGCGCACCTCTTCGGCAGGGGCGATGCCGTCACCCGGCACCATCTTTTCCGACACCGCCAGCGCGCGGTGGGTCGAGGCGATCAGCGTGGTCCGGTCGGGCGTGACGAAACCGCGGATGATGGCGCGACCGGCCTCCATCATCTCGGCGGCGATCATGATGTCCACGTCGCCGGGCGCGGGCATCAGGGAAAAGACCGGCACCGGGTCGCCGGGACGGTGCGGGGCCATCTCGACGTAGTAGACCGTGGCGCCGGTGCGCTGCGACACGCCCGCGACCGAGGTCGCCTGGGCGGCATAACCTTGCGAGCGCGCCACATCCTCGATCCAGCCGGTCAGCACCCCGCCGCCCTGCCCGCCCACCGCAAGTATCGCCAGCTTGATGATGCCTGACAGGCGCGGATCGAGCGTGCCTTTGCCCAACTGGTCGGACAATGTTTCATGCAGCGTCATGGTGTGGCCTCGAAGGTCAGGCAGCGGGCGGCGCGGCGGGCTTGCAGCCAGGCGATGATCCGGGCACGGAACCGGGCAAAGCGCGCCTCCCACGGGCCGGGGTTGTGCACCACGTCGGCGCGGTAGAACGACGGGCAGAGGACGGCGGCATCTGCCACTTCGCCGCAGTTCCCGCAGCCGACACAGCTTTGGTCGATATGGGCCACGGGGTCGTCGCGCAGTGGATCGTCAAGCTTCTTCAGCGACAGCGAGGGGCAGCCTGACAGACGCATACAGGCGTGGTCGCCTGTGCAGACCTCCTCATCCACGCCGAAGCGGGGGGCTTCGACCCGGCGCCCTTCCCTTATCGCCTTCTGCATCAGCGGCTTTTCGCGGCGTTGCCGATTCAGCATGCATTCGGATGATGCGACAATGACCTTCGGCCCCGGAGTGTCGGTCGTCAGCGCCTCGCGCAGGACATCGCGCATCCGGCCCACGTCATAGGTCCGGTCCACCTGGCGCACCCAGTCGATGCCAATGCCCTTGAGCGCCTTGGCGATGGGATGTCTGGTGGACTTGGTCGGGTTCTCGGCGCGACTGGACATGATGTCCTGCCCACCCGTTGCGGCGGAATAGTAGTTGTCGACGATCACCGCCACGCCATCCGACTTGTTGAAGGCCATGTTGGTGAAGCTGGAGGAAAGGCCGTTGTGCCAGAACCCGCCGTCACCGATGATCGCAACCGGGCGGCGTTCGCCCCCCCCGTCGAAGGCGGCATTGGCGGCGGGGCCCAGGCCATAGCCCATTGTCGCCCCGCCGATTTCGAACGGGGGCAGCGCGGCGAACAGATGGCAGCCAATGTCCGCGCTGATCTGCAGCTTGCCGGTTTCCTTCTGCACCAGCTTCATCGCGGCAAAGATCGGGCGTTCCGGGCAGCCGGTGCAGAAGCCGGGCGGGCGGATCGGCACCGTCTTCGTCAGGTCCGGGATCTGCGGCCGATCCTCGTTTGGCGCGCGCACCATGGCAGGCAGCATCTCTGGCGCGGCCTCCTTCAGGAAGGCACCGATCGCGTCCAGCATGACCTGGCCGGTATATTCTCCGGCCATGGGGAAGATGTCCTTTCCGCGCAGGCGAACGGTGGAGCCCGCGCGATACAGGAAGGTGGAAAGCTGCTGTTCGATGAACTCTGGTTGGCCTTCCTCGACCACCAGCACCTGATCCTTGCCAGCGCAGAATTCAAGAAACTCGGACGACAGCAGCGGGTAGGTCACGTTCAGGACGTAGAGCGGAACCTGCGTGTTCCCCCAGATGTCCGCCAGACCCAGCCGCTGCAACGCGCGGATGACGCCGTTGTACATGCCGCCCTGCAGGATCAGCCCGACCTTGGCTGCCTTCGGCCCGAACACCTCGTTCAAGCCGCGTTCGCGGATGAATTTCTCGGCGTTGGGCCAACGGTTCCTGATCTTGTCCTGCTCATGCGCATAGGACATCGGCGGCAGCACGACGCGGGCGAAATCGGACTGCGGATCCGACAGTGCCTCTTTCACCGTAAGCTTCGGGCGCTGGTTGTCGCGGGTCGTGAAACTGCCGGTCACATGGCAGGACCGGATGCGCACCATAAGCATGACGGGGGTGTTCGAGGCCTCGGACAGTTCGAATCCGTCCTTAACCGACTTGACGATGCTGGGCAGGTTCGGCCGAGGGTCCAGAAGCCAGAACTGCGATTTCATCGCAAAGGCGTGGCTGCGTTCCTGCATGATCGAGGAACCCTCGCCGTAATCCTCGCCCACGATGATCAGGGCGCCGCCGTTCACGCCGCTTGAGGCAAGGTTCGCCAAGGCGTCCGAGGCGACGTTCACGCCCACCGAGCCTTTGAACGTCACCGCCCCGCGGATCGGATAATGGACCGAGGCCGCCAGCATCGCCGCTGCCGCTGCCTCGTTCGCGTTGGCCTCGAAGCGGATGCCGAGCTCCGAGAGCAGTTCCTCGGCATCGGCCAGCACGTCCATCAGATGGCTGATCGGCGCGCCCTGGTAGCCGCCGACATAGCCGACACCGTTTTCCAGCAGCGCCTTGGTGATCGCCAGAATGCCTTCGCCGGTGAAGGTCTGGCCCTCGCCCAGCCTCAGATGCTCTACCTCTGCCTTGAAGGACCGTTCGGCCATGGCTCAGATCTCGTGCTTGCGGATGTTGGTCAGCATCTTCTGCAGCGTGCCTACGAAGGCGCGGCGCTCGTCGTCGGGGATGCCGCGGAACATGCGGGCATGCGCCTCGGCCATGCGGGGCCAGAGCGTTTCAAAGGCCGCGCGCCCGGCTTCGGTGATGTAGACCCGAGTCGCGCGGCTGTCGGCGGCGTCGGCCTCGCGCCGGACCAGCCCGTCGGCCGCCAGCTGGTCCAGCGCACGCGACAGGGTGGACTGTTCGACCACCGAATAGACCGCCAGTTCGCGGATCAGCGGCCCCTCGATCACCGACAGGACAGCAAGGGCCCGCATCTTCGGCGTGGTCAGGCCAAGGCTGGCCATTTCTTCACGCAGAGAGGCGTTGTAGCGCCCCATGATGCGGTTCATCAGATAGGGTGCATAGTTCGAAAGGCCGATCTCACCCAGCCGCGGCAGGGTTTCGGGCGGCCGGTCAGGGGGCGACTGGTCGGTCATGCGCCCAGCCTCTTTGCCGCAAGAAAGCCCGAGCCGCCGCCCAGACCGGGGCCGGGATGGGTGGAGGCGCCGATGTGGATCAGACCACGTACCAGGCCGGTGCCGTTTGTCGAATGCGGATAAGGACGGAATATGAAGAACTGGTCGATGGTGCAAAGGCCACCATAGGGGTCGCCACCGACAAGATTGACGTTCATCCGCTCCAGATCGGCGGGGGAATAGGCCCGCCGCGCCAGCTTGATCCGGTCGAAATCCTTGATGTGCCGTTTCAGGATCGTCTCGATCCGGTCGGCGAAGGCTTCGCGGGTGGCCTCGCTCCATGTGCCATCGGTGGCGATCTCGTCTGCCGCATCGCCCTTCACCACGCGGGGCGCGTCGGGGATCTGCAGCCACAGGATCGCCTTGCCCTCCGGGCAGCGCGAGGGGTCCAGCCGGTGCGGCTGACCCACGCAGATCGTGGGCGTGGCAGGCAGCATTCCCCGCTCTGCTTCGTTCGAGGCTTTCGAGACGGAATCGATCCCGTCCGCCAAGTGGATCAGCGCCACGTCGTCCAGCCCCGGCGACAGCCATTTCGGGTGCTGGTCGAGCGCGTAATGCAGCTGAAAGTTTCCCCGGCCGTGGCGGAAGGCCTTCGCCGCCGCCTGATCTTCGGGCAGGTTCACGTCGCGCAGCAGGCGGCCCTGCAATTGCCCCGGCGCGACAGAAGCCAGAACCGAGGCGCAGCCGATCTCTTCTCCGTCGGCCAGAGCCACACCCCGCACCTTGCCATCACGCACGACGATCCGGTCCACATCGGCCCCGCAGCGGATTTCGCCGCCCTTCTCCTCGATCAGCGCCTTGAACGCATACACCCCGGCACCCGAGCCACCCTTGACGATCGGTGCCCCCGCTGCCTCCAGCGCAAAGGCGATGACCTTGCCCATCTGTCCGGAATAGGTGCTTTCCGGCGTCAGCCCGCAGTGCAGCACCCACGGCGCATAGAGCGCCTGGACGGCAGGCGAGGCGTAGGTCGTCTCCAGCCAGCCCCGCGCCGGTACCAGCGCCCGGCCGAACCAGGCAGCCAAGCCCCGCAGCCCCCGCTTGCGCACCTGACCCCACATGAGCTTTGCCGTGGGCCAGGACCACAGGGAACCGCCGAGAAGTGCAAACAGGAAGGGCGCGTCGGCCTCGATGCCACCGACATCGCGGGCATGGGCATCGCCATCCCCCGGAGCAAGCGCATTGAAGGCGGCGATGTTCTTCGCCCGGTCGGTGGTCAGCACCAGCGCCTCGCCGTTCGACCGCAGGACAGCCGTGGGGTGCGGCGTGTGGCAGTAGTCGAAACCATGCCGTGCGAGGTGGGGGCCAAGCATGGCCCCCGCCGGCGAAGTCATGAACAGAACCCAAGTCGCGGCCATCACGTCGTGGCGGAAGCCGGGCAGAGTGATCTCTTCCGTGCGCAGGCATCCCCCGGGGGTTGCCTCGCGTTCCAGAATCAGCACGCGGTCGCCTTTCAGCGCCAGCATTGCACCTGCGACCAGCGCGTTGATCCCGCTGCCGACAATGACGTGATCGGGCCGCATCTTATGCCCTGGGAACCAGCGCCAGCGCCCGGATGGGCGAGCCCGTGCCCTGCTTGATCTTCAGCGGCGCCGCAATCAGGATTGCCCCTTTGGGCGGCAGCCTGTCGAGGTTGGCAAGGCTGGCAAGGCCGAAGCAGTTATGCTTGTGCAGCAGGTTGTGCGCAGGGAAAGGCGGGTTCATCCCCCCGGCTTGGCCCGCATCGGTGCCGATGCACTGGCTGCCCCAGCCCACGATGCCCTTGTCCAGAAGATACTGGATCACCTCGGCCGTCGGCCCCGGGGTGTGCGGGCCGGTTTCGTTGGCGTTGAGGAACAGCGCCTCGTCATGTGCGCGCTTGTCCCAATCGGACCGCAGCACGACCCATTCGCCCTTGCCAATGGCGCCATGCTGCGCCTCCCATGCCTTCACATGGTCGATGGTCAGCAGGAAATCAGGGTCGGCTGCGCATTCCTTGCTGAAGTCCAGCACGTTCACCGGCGCGATCAGCCGCTGCACGTCCAGCGTGTCGGTATAGCCGTCGGGATAGTCCTTGCCGGTGATCCAGTGATGCGGCGCATCAAAGTGCGTGCCGGAATGTTCCCCCAGTTCCAGCCAGTTCCAGGCCCAGAAGGGGCCGTCCTTGTCGTATTCGCTGATCCGGTGAATCTTGATCGGCGGGGTGTCCTTCGCCAGTTCCGGCGGCAGCTTCAGCAGAGGCGTTTCGGGGCCAAGCACGCCCGAACAGTCCACCACCTCGATCCCGCCCGAGGCGAGCATCCCGGCAAGGGACGAAAGCACGTTCGCAGAGGTCATAGGAATCTCCCTGTTGGCCGGACCAGTCCGGCTGTCCCATGCGCCGGTTTCGATCCGGCGTCATGGAATCATGCTAGACAGATTTAAATGCATTTGCAAATATCCCCGCGTCATGGGTGGCGGGGGAACATGGCCAACGACTTTGACGCAGTCCTGATCGGGGCGGGCCACAACACGCTGGCCGCTGCCCTGCACCTTTCCGCAAGGGGCTGGAAGGTCGGGGTGTTCGAACAGGCAGGCGTGGCAGGGGGCGCGGTCAAGACCGGCGAATACACCCTGCCGGGCTTTCGCCACGACTGGGCGGCGATGAACCTTTCGCTTTTTGCCGGAAGCGCGTTTTTCCAGAGATATGGTGAAGAACTGGGCCGCCACGGCTGCGCCTTCGTTCCTGTGGACCGGCCCTTTTCATCCTCCTTCCCTGACGGCTCATGGGTCGGCGTCTCGACTGACCGGACCGAGACGCTGGCCGCAATCCGCGCAGTGTCGCCGCGTGATGCCGAAACCTGGACACGCCTGTGTGACGGCTTCGGGGCAGAGGCGCCGCATCTGTTCGGCCTTCTCGGCTCGCCCATGCGCTTTCGTGCGCTTGCATATTTCATGTTCAAAACACTGCGTGCAAAGGGTATTGGCGGCACGCTGGACATGGGCCGGTTCCTTCTGTCCTCTCCCCGCGCCTGGCTGGAGGAAACCTTCGAGCACCCGCATGTCCGTGCGATGCTGGGCGCCTGGGGGATGCACCTGGATTTCGCCCCCGATGTCGCTGGCGGCGCAATGTTCCCCTATCTGGAGGGGATGGCGGGCCAGGCCTTCGGGATGGTCATCGGCCAGGGCGGCGCGGATACGGTGACGCGGGCGCTGGTCGCTGCAATCAAGGCGCGCGGCGGGATGGTGGAAACCGGGGCCACCGTCACCCGCATCCTGCATCAGGGTGGCAGGGCGTCAGGAATCGAGCTGGCCGACAGCCGACGGATCGCGGCCCGACGGGCCGTGATCGCCGGTGTCGCCCCCCGGGCCCTGGCCCGGCTGACCCGCGGCACAACCCCTGCCTTCGACGGCGCTTTGCAGACGTTCCGTCATGCGCCTGGCACCATGATGATCCATCTGGCAATGGACGCGCTGCCCGACTGGCGCGCGGGCGCGGTGCTGCAGCGCCATGCCTATGTCCACCTGGCCCCCAGCCTGGACCAGATGGCGCGAACCTATGTCCAGGCGCTGGCGGGCCAGTTGCCGGACGAGCCGATCCTTGTCGTGGGCCAGCCCACCGTGTTCGACCCCTCCCGCGCGCCAGAGGGGAAACACGTCCTCTGGGTGCAGGTCCGCATGGCCCCCGGCACCATCGCCGGCGACGCGAAGGGCGAAATCAGCGCGACCGGCTGGGCCGAGGCCGCCGAACCCTTTGCCGAACGCGCGCTGTCGATCCTTGAGGCCCACGCCCCCGGCACCCGCGCGAAGATCCTGGCGCGCCGGATCGTGACGCCGGTCGAGCTGGAGGCCGACAACCCCAACCTCGTCGGGGGCGATCAGGTCTGCGGAAGCCACCATCTGGCGCAGCATTTCCTGTTCCGCCCCGTGCGCGGCCATGCCGACGGATCAACCCCCATTGCCAACCTGCACCTGACCGGAGCCGCCGTCTGGCCCGGCGCGGGCACCGGCGCAGGGCCGGGGTTTCTGCTTGCGCGGAAGCTGGCCGGCAACTGATACATGACCAAGAACCACCAACAGGGAAAACGGAAATGAACCTCAACCGCCGCAGCCTTCTGAAGCTGTCCGCCGCATCGGCCGCCTTGGGCGGCCTCGGCCTGCCCGCCGCCGCGCAAGGAATCGACGAGCTGGTGATCGCCTACAACGTCAACCTGCCCTCGTGGGATCCGACGGTGGGCCCAAGCGCGGTGAACCCGACGATCCAGGGGATCTACCAGTCGGTCTTCGACCAGTACATCCTGCAACAGCCCGACCTGAAACCCGCCCCCGGCCTTCTGACCGAATGGGGCTGGAACGATGACAAGACCCAGGTCTGGATGACCGTGCGCGAGGGCGTGACCTGGCATGACGGCAGCCCCTTCACCGCCGAGGACGTGGCCTGGAACCTCGCGCGCGTGGCAAATCCTGAAACCGGTAGCCCGATCCAGTTCGTCTGGGGGACGCTGGCCAACCACCGGGTCGAGGGCAACCGCGTGATTGCCGATGTGGTGCAGTTCGACCCGACGATCTTCAAGTGGATGTATTTCCTGACCGGCTATGTCCTGCCCAAGGCCTATTACGAAAAGGTCGGCCCCGAGGGCTTCGAGGCCAAACCCATCGGCACCGGCCCCTACATGGTGGACAGCTTCGAAAGGAACGCCTTCGTGCGGCTGAAGGCCAACCCCAACTACTGGGGCGGCAAGCCGGAATTCGAGACCGTAACGATCAAGTTCGTCCCCGACGCTGCCGCCCGGGTGGCCGAGGTGGAATCAGGCAACAGCCACGTCACGCTGGAAATGCCGTACGAGGAATATGACCGGCTCAAGGGCGGCCCGCTGGCCGGCGTTGCGGCGCCGATCTCGGACATCGGGATGATCTTCCTGAACGACATCGACGTGATGCTGGACCCGAACGTCCGCAAGGCCGCTGCGCATGCGATCGACAAGCAGGCGATCATCGACCGGCTTCTGTCGGGCTATGGCGTGAAGATCGACACGCTGCAAACCCCCGAATACGACGCCTACGATCCCTCGATCACCGTAGAATACAACCCCGAGAAGGCGATGGAACTGCTGGCGGCCTCGGGCTACGGGCCGGACAACCCGGTGAAGTTCAAGATCCAGACCACCAAGGGCTTCAAGCCCAAGGATTACGAGATGATCCAGGCCATCGTCGGGCTGTGGCGCAAGGTCGGGATCGAGGCCGAGATCGAGGTCTACGAGATCGCCAAGCATTACGAACTGCGCGCGGCCGACCAGCTGGCCCCGGCGGCCTTCTACAACTGGGGCAACTCGGTGGGCGACCCGACGACCTCGACGGGATTTGCCATGTTCGGCCCCAGCCCGCATTCGGTCTGGGACGGGCAGGATCTGATCGACATGATCGGGCCGCTGTGGGGTGAGAAGGACGAGGCGAAGCGGATCGAGGGCTGGAAGGCGGTGGACCGTTACATCGCGGAAAACGCGCTGGTCATCCCGCTTCTGCAATATGTCCAGCCGATCCTGCACGCCCCGGGCGTGGTGGTGACGCCGCATGCCTCGGGCGCACTGCTGCCGCATCTGATGAAGCGGGCGTAATGGCCTGACGACGGAACCGGGGGGCACCCCCCGGCCCCCCGTAGGATACTTGTGGAAAGAATGAAGGGGCAGATTGCCCCTACCGGGGCCGATGCCAATCCTTCGCATCCTTCTTCTGCGGCTTCTGACGACCGTCGTCACCCTTGCGGGTGTTGCGGTGATCGTCTTCTTCGTGATCCGGGTCGTGCCCGGCAACCCCATCGCCATGATGTTGCCGCCGGGTGCAACCGAGGCAGACATCGCCCGGTTGTCGGCACTTTACGGCCTGGACAAGCCGTTGGTGACCCAGTTCTGGATCTGGGTTTCAGGCGTCCTGCAGGGCGACTTCGGCACCTCGATCTCCACGCGCCAGCCGGTGCTCGGGCTGGTCCTTGGCCGGTTGCCCGCGACACTGGAGCTGTCGGTCATGGCACTGGTCATGGCCGTGGTGCTGGGCGGAGCGGCGGCACTGACCGGCACGCGCTACCGCGGCGGGCGGACAGAAGGCGCGATCGACGTGGCCAACGGCATGGCGCTGTCGGTGCCGGATTTCCTGTGGGGGCTGATCCTGATCCTGCTGTTTGGCGTTCTGATGCCGGTCTTCCATATCTCGGGCCGGGTGACGCCCTCGCTCGACCTGCCCTTCTCCACGAACTTCTACCTGTTCGAAAGCCTGATCCGGCTGCGCTTCGACCTGTGGGCCGACATCGTGGCGCACATGTTCATGCCCGCGCTGGCGCTGGCGATCCCGCTGGCCGCGATCATCGGGCAGCTCCTGAAGCAGAGCCTGAAGGAAACGATGAACCTGGATTACGTCACGCTTGCCCGCACCAAGGGCTATGGCGAGACGCGCGTGATCCTGCGCGAGGCCCTGCGCAACGCAGCCCTGCCTACGCTGACGCTGGTTGGCGTACAGTTCACCTTCCTGATCGGCGGCACGGTGATCATCGAGCGGCTGTTCAGCTATGAGGGCCTTGGCAACATGGCCATCGACGCGGTGATCAACCGCGACCTGCCGCTGATCCAGGGGATCGTGCTGTTGTTTGCCGTGATCTTCACCGCAGTGAACCTGATCGTGGATCTGCTTTATGCCGTCCTGAACCCGAGGCTGCGCCATGCTTGACGGACGCACCCTTGTCCGGCGCCGCGCGGGGCTGCGGCTGTGGCTGTCGGCCGGGTGGCTGACCCTGCTCTGCCTTGCTGCCCTGCTTGCACCCTGGGTCGCGCCGAAGGATCCCCTGGCGCAGGATCTGTTCCTTGGCCGAATGCCCCCGTTCTGGATGACCGGCGCGGAACCCGGCTACTGGCTGGGCACGGATTCGCTGGGGCGTGATGTGCTTTCGCGCCTCATCCATGGCGCGCGGGTGGCGCTTACTGTGGCGCTGGTCGCCGGGACGATCACCTGTATTGTCGGGGCGACCCTGGGGCTTCTGGCCGGGTTCCTGCGCGGCTGGGTCGATATGGTGATCAGCCGCCTGATCGACATATGGATGGCCTTTCCGCCGGTCCTGTTCTCGATCCTTCTCATTGCCGTACTCGGCCCTGGCCTGATGTCGATCATCATCGCCATCGTCGTGATCGACTGGACCCGCTTTGCGCGCGTCGTCCGGGCCGAGGCAATGGCCCAGGGCGCGATGGATTACGTTGCCTCGGCCCGCGTGGCCGGGCGCGGGCGGATCAGCACCATGATCCGCGAGATACTGCCCAACGTGCTGCCGACCATCGTGGTGCTCTTGACGCTGGAAATGGGCATCGCAGTGATCGTCGAGGCGATCCTCAGCTTCGTGAACCTGTCGATCTCGACCGACGACCCGACCTGGGGCGGCATGATCTCGGAAGGCCGGGCCTCCATACATCAAGCGTGGTGGGTGCTGGTCGCGCCCCTGGTCACGCTGTTCCTTACCGTCCTGTCCTTCAGCCAGCTGGGCGAAGGATTGAAGGACCGCTTCGACCCGGTGCTGCGATGACCGCGCTGGTGATCCGCAACCTGTCCGTCCGGCTGCGGAAGGGCCCGCCGCTTTTGCGGCGCGTCTCGCTGGACCTTGCCCCTGGCGAGGTGCGGGGGCTGGTGGGCGAATCCGGCGCCGGCAAGTCGATGATCGGCAAGGCGGTGCTGGGCATCCTGCCGCCATCGGTGGAGATCACGGGGGGCGAGATCCTGCTGGAGGGCACCGATCTTCTGCGCCTGCCCCCGGCCGACCGGCGCCGCCGCATCGGGGCCAGTTGCGCGCTGATCCCGCAAGACCCGCTGACCGCGCTGAACCCCAGCCACCGGATCGGGCCCCAGATCACCGACCGGCTGGTGGACATCCTTGGCTGGACGCGCCGGAACGCTGAGGCCCGGGCCCGCGAACTGCTGGCCGAGGTGCAGATCCCTGATCCCGATCGGGTGATGCGATCCTACCCGCACGAGCTTTCGGGAGGCATGCGCCAGCGCATCCTGATCGCCTCGGCCTTTGCGGCCGAACCGCGGCTGATCGTGGCGGATGAACCGACCACGGCGCTGGACGTTACGGTGCAGAAGCAGATCCTGAAGCTGATCGCCGGCATGCAGGCGCGGCACGGCACCGCGATCCTGTTCGTCACACATGACCTGGGCGTGGTCTCGAAGGTTTGCCAGCGGCTCTCGGTCCTCTATTCCGGCATGGTGGTCGAGGATGCCCGCGTGGCCGATTTCTTCCGCGCACCGCGCCATCCCTATTCGGCGGCCCTTCTTGCGGCCACGCCGAAATACACCGACCCCACCGCTGGGCTGAACCCCGTGCCCGACGCCGTGATCGAGGCCGTCAGGGCCGAGGTCGCCGCCTTCGATCGGGAGGTGGCGCATGGCTGACCTTTACGAGGTGCAGAATCTGCGCCTGTCGCTGGCGGACATGACCGCGAAGCCGCTGCTGGGTGCCGCCCCACGGATCGAGATCCTGAAGGGCCTGACCTTCACCATACCAAAAGGCGCGGCAGTCGGCATCGTCGGCGGTTCGGGATCGGGCAAGTCCACGCTGGGCCGGGCACTTGTGCGGCTGCTGGAGCCATCGGGCGGGGCGATCCGCTTCGGCGGCACCGACATCACCCACCTTTCCGATGCGGCCCTGCGGCCATTGCGGCGGCGGTTCCAGATGATCTTTCAGGATCCGTTATCCTCGCTGAACCCGCGCCACAGGGTCGGCACGATTATCGCCGAACCCCTTCGCCTGCACGGTTTCGACGGCATTCCCGCCCGTGTCGCCCGCGCGCTGGATCAGGTTGGACTGCCGCAGTCCTTCGCCGCCCGCTACCCGCACGAACTGTCCGGCGGCCAGCGCCAGCGCGTGGGCATCGCCCGCGCCATCGCGCTGGAACCTGATTTCATCCTTGCCGACGAAATCGTGTCCGGCCTGGACGTGTCGTCGCAGGCGCAGGTGCTGAACCTGCTGGAGCGCCTCGTGAAGGATCTCGGCCTGACGCTGGCCTTCATCAGCCACGACCTGTCGGTGATCCGGCGGCTTTGCCAGCACACCATCGTGCTTTACCAGGGCACGATCGTCGAGAACCGTCCGACGCCGGACCTGTTCTGCGAACCCCGGGCCGACTACACGCGCGAACTGCTGTCAGCGATCCCGTTGCCCGATCCCAATCAGCCGTGGGGCTGAGGCGCACCCACGGGACGGTGTTCGGCTGCGGGCTGGTGCATCAGGCTTTCCAGCTTCGCCTTCACCTCTTCCGGCCAGGGCATCGAGGTGTGGCTGTCCAGCCAGCTTGCCGCCAGCACCTGTTCTACCGACCAGCGGTGCTCATCGCCGCAGTGGATCGTATGGCGCAGCCGGACCGAAGATCTGCCGACCTTGAGGATCGAGACCCGGAAGGTCAGCCGGTCACCGAAGAACGAAGGTTTCGAGAAATCGCAGGACAGATGTACCGTCGGCGTGCCCCAACGTTCCTTCCAGATGATTTCGTGCCAGGGCCAACCGATGTGGGCCCAGAATTCCTCGACCACGCCGTTCAGGATGTTCAGATAGGCCGGGTAATAGGCGGTGCCGGAAATGTCGCAGTCGCCGAAGCGAAGGTCTCTGTCGGTCACGAAACAGACTGTCATTCGGGCCTCCCTTGAACTGCGCCGGTCTCAGGCCGGTCTGGCACCAGAATATGCGGCGCTTCATGTTCTGGCCACAAGGGATTGCCGCTTTCATCGGGCGGCTTCAGCTGGCAGCACCCATCGCCGGGCCAAGGCGGGCCTGGACTCGGATCAGAACGCAAAAAATTGTCAGGAAGGACGGTCGGCACGCAGGCCTGTTCGGATGGTACCGCCTCCCCGGCTCGAACGGGGGACCCCCAGATCCACAATCTGGTGCTCTAACCAACTGAGCTAAGGCGGCACTCGCGGGCGATTTAGCCCCCCTCCCCCGGGATTGCAAGCACCTTCGCGGGGCATGACGCTATGATTCCGCTTGCGCCGCATGACCCCGACCGCTACGTGGCCGAAAACCGCCGGAGAGAGAGACATGGGCATCAACTCCCCCAGCGACATCGCCGCCAATCTGCAGATCGGACCGACCGACGCGGGCATGGTAAGGATCTATGTCGAAGCCGAGGGCGGGATCGAGCTGCCGCTGGACTTCGATCCCGACGAGGCCGAGGAAATCGCCGAGGAACTGCGCGCTGCGGCCGAAGTCGCGCGGTCAATGGGCGCAGGACCGGCCGGGAAACCGAAGAAACGCTGACAGACGGGTCAGGCCGGTTTCCGCAACTGATCCGTCAGGGAAACCTGTCCAATTCCTTGACCGCGGCAAAGCCCGGATCGCGCAGATCCTGCAGTCGGCTGGCCGCCACGCGCGCGAAGGTGCGCAGCACGACCCTGCGCCGCGCCCCCGACAGGGGCGCTTCGGGTGCCATGCGCACCACTTCCGCATCCCAGGGATCGGCAAGGATAAGCCCGGTATCTTCGGGCAGAAGCTCGACCGGGAAATCCGCATCCACTGCCCAGAAGAAGCGGTCGCACCAGTCCAGATAACCCTGCCACTTCCGGTCGGCGCGAAAATCGGCGCGGCCCGACTTGCATTCGACGACCCAGACCTCGCCCCTGGGGCCCAGCGCCATCACATCGACGCGCAGGCCGGGGGCAGGGATCAGCTCCTCGACACAGACGAAATCCAGCGCGCGAAGACCGCGACAGACACCGCGTTGCAGCCGCTGGCCGGGACGCGTCGGCAGGTCTTCGAAAGCAGGAATGGAAGGCTGATCCATGCGCAAGATATGAACCAAAGGTGAACATCTGTCCACCCCGCCTGCTGACCCAGGCAATCGGCCACGCACGGACCCGAAATTGTCTGCCCGGACCCTTCGGGCGCGATGGGTTGCGGCGCGCTGCTTCGGCGCCTATGTTCTGCAACGGCGGGTGCTGCTCCTCGCGTGCGGGGCCAATTTTCCAGTGGCCGATAAGCAAGCGAACGGGGGCTGGCTCTGCCCGGATCCTGGTCCGGGTATCTGGCGCCCACCTGAGACCTCTGGCTCTCGGGAAAACCCCGGCCCTCACGGTTGCTGCGGGCCCGCCACCCCCAGACATGGAAACAGAAAGACCGGAGCAGGTCACCCTGCCCCGGCCTGGATGGTGCCTTGGGCATCCGGGGTCAGAAGCCGACCACCAGCGACACACCCAGTCGATTGTCCGTTCTGATGTCACGCGCGTCGTTGTAGTCGGTCAGATAGCTGACCCTGGTCGACAGCGTGTCGCTGACCTTGAAGTTCACGCCGAAATCGTTGCTGGCGCGCAGCGCGGCGCTGGAGTTCAGAACGTCAGTATCGTTGGTCAGAAACACGGAATCGGAGAGCCTGTAGAAGAACCGGGACGAGGCGATGACACCTTCCTCGGTGGTCGAGGCGCCGGTGCCATCCTGAAGATAGCTTACCCCCACACCCGCCTGGATGCGCCAGGCCATGTCCTCGGTGTTCACCAGGCGGTAGCCCGGACCCACGCCGACAAATCCATCGCGCGCGATCTCGCCCGCGGTCGAGGCCAGGCCGTCACGTTCGGCACGCGCCAGACCGAACAGGTAGAAGCGGTCGTTCAGGTAGTAGTTGGCGTCATAGACCATGAAGATGTCTTCTCTGGTCCTGGTGCCCCCATCCTCGGCAAAGTCGGCCGCGACGCCCAGGGTCTGCACCCAGGGGCCCTGCGCATAGCGCAGCCGGACGCCCAGATTGAAATCCTGGCTTTCGGTGTTGCCGGTGCGGGCCGTGTAACCGAGCGCCGCGCTGCCAGAAAAGCCCGGGCGGAATTCGGGGAAGGCAAAGCGCGCCGCGTCTTCTGACCGCGCAAGATCGTCGGCGACATCGGTTTCGATTTCCTCGATCCGGTCGTTCAGATCGCGGATGCCGGTGATGCTGTCCTGCGCGACAGCGGGCAGCGCCATGGTCAGTGCCAGGGCGGGAACCGTCAGAAGAAGCGTCTTTTTCATCGTCAGACCTCACTTGGTTATGGCGGGCCGGGATGGCCCCGCTTCGGTGAGGCAGAGATAAGATGCTGATTTCTCGAAGAAAAATTTGAAATACTTGAGAGGGTCTCAAGAATTATTCGTGACCCCTCGCTCTTGATCCGGCCGCCGAAAATCCCAGGCGCTGCCACTGCTCCGGCAAAAACCCGGGAAAATCAGGCCTATGCACGGAGGTGATCTCAAGTGCTCACAGCTGTTCAAGCACCTCGCTTGCCTCCTCGCGGACGGCGGCAAGGGTTTCGGACAGTGCGCTTTCCGCAACAGACCGCAGGCTTTCATCGGTGTCCTCGCGCCAGACTACCCAAGAGGCAAGGCTGAACCCGGGCGCGTCCTGCACCGCGAAAAGCTGCCCTGTTTCCAGCGAGGCATGGGCTAGCCGCGTCGGAATATAGGCCGCGCAGGGCCGCGAGCGCAGGAACCAGGCGGCCATCGCCCCGTCATTCAGCATCAGTCGCGGCGTGGCAAGCCCCGGCAGCGCAGCTTCGTGAAAGCGCAGGAACTCTGGTCCCCAGTCGACCAGCGTGTAGGTAGGGGTCACGCTTTCCACTGTGGCGTCGGGCCAGGGGCAGACCATGACCAGCTGTTCCTCGATCAGCCGTTCCGAATGCAGCCCCGGCCGGTCGAGCGGCCCGTGCGTCAGCATCACCTGCACCTCGCCCGACAGTGCCATCTGCACCAGGCTGTCGGGTTCGGCCAGCACGGCCCTGATCTCAAGCTCGGGGTTCTGTTCGCGCAACCGGTCGATCCAGCGGAAACCGAACCGAGGCCACAGCGTGCTTTCGGCCCCGATCGCCAGGCTGTTTGCCGCGCCATCCAGGGCGCTGACACGCTGACGTGCCTGTTCCCAGTTGCGCAGGATCATCGTGGCGAAACCCCGGAACTCTCGGCCCGCAGGCGTCAGGATGACGCCACCCTTCGTGCGTTCGAACAGCGGCCGGCCAAGCTGATCCTCCAACCGCTGCACCCGCAGGGATACGGCCGATTGGGTCACGAACAGCCGCCCGGCAGCGGCCCCGAACGACCCGGTAGCAGCCACTTCCAGGAAGGTCTTGATCAGTTGCAGGTCCAAACGTTCCCCTCCAGGCGAACAGCTTGGATACCTGCATCATCAGGGCGGAAAGCCAAGCCCCGCACCTCACACGACGCGCCAAGCCGCCCGAGTGCATGTCCGAGGATCAACACTTCGGAAATGTCGCGACACGCGGCGCAGCAATTGCGCGCACAGGCTAGCGGCGGGCAAACCTTGCCTTGCGGCTGACCGCAGGCACCGGAACCAAGACCGGCTCGCGCGCGCCATGGCCGCCGCCGGGCCCATCCTGGTCTTCCGCCATGGCCATGACCTTGAAGCCGAACTGCACGCCCGAAAAGACGATGCCGTTGAACACCACCATCATCACCGCAGCGACCAGGCCGATGTCCGACCCCAGGATCAGATGCCCGATACCGGCCACATCCCACCAGACAAGGCCGCCCGTAAAGACAGCCGAGACTGCAAAACCCAAGGCGACGCTGCGGATGTACAGGCGGACGAGCTCTGGCATCGGACCCTCCATGCTATGGTCCCAAGGTAGGCGCGGATTGCGGCAATTCCAAGCCTCAGATCACGATCCGCGCGAATCCGTCGCGGAGCGCGTTGGACCAGGCATCGCTCATCGCGCGGAAGGCGGGGTCACCGGCCTCGATACGGCGTTTCAGGGTCACACGGCAGGCATCCCGTTCGATCACGCAAAGATCCAGCGGCATGCCAACGGAAAGATTCGATCGCAGCGTCGAATCCATCGACAACAGAACCGCCTTCTGTGCATCGGCCAGGCTGGTCTCGGGCCGCACCACGCGGTCGAGAATCGGCTTGCCGTACTTGTGCTCTCCGATCTGCAGGAAGGGGGTGTCCTCGGTCGCCTCGATGAAATTGCCCTCGGGGTAGATCAGGAACAGCCGCATCGCCCCGCCCCGGCGCTGGCCGGCCACGATCATGCTGGCCGAGGCGCCCTGCGCGGCGGAAAGCTTGTGGTCGATGTCGGCCCGGACCTTCGCCAGCCGGTCACCGACGATCTCTGCCACCTTCAGCATGGTCGGTGCCAGCATGATGCTGGTATCTGGCGTGGCATCGGGATCCTCGATCGCCTCGCGCAGTTCGGCAAGCGTTGTCTGGCTGACCGACAGGCTGCCCGCCGTCATGATGACGATGACACGCTCGCCAGGCTCCTCGAAGGCAAACATCTTGCGGTAGGTGGAGATGTTGTCGAGCCCCGCATTGGTGCGCGTATCCGACAGCAGCACCATCCCCTCGTTCAGCAAAAGGCCCACGCAGTAGGTCATCGTCCGTCCCCTTGATCCCGCGCCACCCTATTGGGCGGCTTGCAGGACCGCAACGGTCACATCCATAGCTTCCCGCGCCCCTCCCCGGGCGACACCGCGAATGGGCGCCGCATCCTGCGCATCGAAGCCAGAACCAAGGCGGATATAGCGGTCATCCGGGCAGCAGCGGTTTGCGGGGTCGAAGCCGATCCAGCCCAGCCCCGGAACATGCAGTTCCGCCCAGGCATGCGCCGCCTCGTGCGGGGTGCCATCCTGAGCGGCGAAGAGGTAGCCCGAGACATAGCGCGCCGCGATGCCGCGGACCCGCGCCATTGCGATCAGTGCATGGGCATGATCCTGGCAGACGCCCTCGCCGAGCGCCAGCGCCTCGGCGGCGGTGGTATGGGCATGGGTGACGCCGGGGCGATAGGCGATCGCTTCGGAAACCAGGGTACTCAGCGAATGGGCGAGGGAAAGCAGGTCGGAATCGCCGACAGTCCGCGCCAGACTTTCCAGCGCCACATCGGCGCGGGTCGGGGCGGTCGTGCGCAGATAGACCTCGGGCGCGACCGTCTCGCGATGTCCGCGCAGAACGCCGGCAAGGTCGGTCGTATCGACCGTGCCGCGTACCCGGACCTCGACAGCCGAGACCGGCCCGGCAATGGTCCAGCCCTGCACCTGATCCCCAGCCCCGTCGCGGTGGGTGGAACCCTTAGTGCCCTCGCTGACCGTGATCTCCCAGTCGATGACCTGCTGTCCGGCAAAGACCGAGGGGGTCAGCCGGTGGCTCTGCACCACTGACCGCACCGGATGGTCATAGCTGTAGCGCGTCACATGATCGACCGTCAGCCGCATCAGCGCATTTCCCCGCTCAGATAGGCATCATGGATTGACAGCGCGAGGTCGGACACATCGCGGATGAAGCGCGTCAGGTATTCGTGCAGTCCCTCGTCGAAGATCGCATCAACCGTTGTCCCTTCCACTTCTGCCAGCAGTGCCCGGGCCTTCGCCTGGGCCGGCGTTTCGCGGCCATAGGCTTTTGCGATCCGGCCAAGATGATTCACGAGTCCCGCGGAACACGTGGCCAGCGACCGGGGTGACTGCGGGTTCAGGATCAGGAAGTCGGCGATCTTCGCCGCTGTCACTTCGCCGCCATAGGCCCAGTGAAAGGCGCGTTGTGCCCCCATCGCGCGGAGCAGGGTGGACCACTGGTAGTTGTCAAGCCCCGAGCCCACGAAATCCACACGAGGCAAAAGGACATAGTATTTCACATCCATCAGCCGCGCCGTGCTGTCGCCGCGTTCCAGATAATAGCCGATGTTCAGGAAGTTGAACCCGTCGTTCCGAAGCTGCGTCGCGTCGATTGCCCCCCGCACCATTGCGGCATGGCGGGTGATCCAGTCGGTCAGGCGGGACAGCTCCAGTTCCGACCGGGGGGTGCGTTCAAGCTGCTTCAGCTCCTGAAACGCGGTGTTCAGCGCGTCCCAGACCTGGCTTGTCAGCGCCGTGCGCACGATCCGCCCGTTTTCCCGTGCCGCAGTGATGCAGCTTGCGACCGACGAGGGGTTGTCCCGGTCGAAGAAGAGAAAGCTTTCGATGTTGCGCTGCACCGGGTCGCCGTATTTCTGCGCAAAGGCAGCAGCCATGCCGCTGGCCTGCAACAGGCTGTCCCATTCGCTGCGGTAGCCGTGGGCCGACGGGATCAGGCTGATCCGGCTGCCCACTTCCAGAAGTCGGGCAACAGTATCGGCACGTTCCATGTAGCGCGCGATCCAGTAGAGGTTGTCGGCGGTGCGGCTCAGCATGGGCGGACCTCCTGCCTGGCGGCAATCCCCTCTGCGTGGGGAAGGGCTGGGGACGGGGGGCACCGCCCGGCCGGAAACTGCGGCGACATGAGCCCGGCGTCCCTCATTCCGCCAGCACCCAGGTATCCTTGACCCCGCCACCCTGGCTGGAGTTCACCACCAGCGACCCCTCCTTCAAGGCCACGCGGGTCAGCCCGCCGGGCACCAGTTCGATCCGCTCGCCCACCAGGCAATAGGGGCGCAGGTCCACATGGCGCGGCGCCAGCCCTTCCTCGACAAAGGTCGGCACGGTGGACAGAGCCAGCGTCGGCTGCGCGATGTAGTTGCCAGGATCCTCGATCAGCTTCGCGCGGAACCGCTCAACCTCCTCGCGGCTCGATTTCGGCCCGACCAGCATTCCGTAACCGCCGGAGCCATGCACCTCCTTCACAACCAGGTCGGGCAGGTGGTCCAGCACATAGGCCAGATCCTCGGCCCTGCCGCACTGCCAGGTTGGCACGTTCTTCAGGATCGGCTCTTCCCCCAGATAGAAGCGCACCATTTCAGGCACGTAAGTGTAGACGGCCTTGTCGTCTGCGACCCCCGCCCCCGGCGCCGAACAGATCGTCACCCCGCCCGAGCGGTAGACGTCCATCAGCCCCGGCACGCCCAGCATGCTGTCGGGGCGAAAGCACAAGGGGTCGAGAAAGGCATCGTCGATCCGCCGGTAGATCACATCCACCCGGCGCGGGCCCTCGGTCGTGCGCATGTAGACAAACTCGCCATCCACGAACAGGTCCTGCCCCTCGACCAGTTCCACCCCCATCAGGTCGGCCAAGAGGCTGTGCTCGTAATAGGCGCTGTTGAAATGCCCCGGGGTCAGGATCACCACCACCGGATCGCCCTTGCACTTCTTCGGCGCCACGCTGGCCAGCGTCCGGCGCAGCTTTTCGGAATAGCCGTCCACCGGCTCGATCCGGTTTTCCCGGAACAGGCCAGGGAACATCCGCATCATGATCTCGCGGCTCTCCAGCATGTAACTCACGCCCGAGGGCGTGCGGCAGTTGTCCTCGAGGACGTAGAACTCGTCCGGGCCGGTGCGCACGATGTCGATGCCGACGATGTGGGAATAGACCCCCTTCGGCGGCACGAACCCGACGACCGCCTTCTCGTAGGCCTCGTTCTGCCAGACCAGCCGCCCGGGGATGCGGCCCGCGCGGATGATCTCGCCGCGCCCGTAGACATCGACGAGGAAGGCGTTCAGCGCCCGCGCGCGCTGCTTGATTCCCTTTTCCAGCTGCGCCCATTCGGCGCCCGAAAAGACGCGGGGAAACATGTCGAAGGGGATCAGCCGGTCGGGGTCGCCCCCCTCGCCATAGACGGCGAAGGTGATCCCGATCCGGCGGAACAGCGCCTCGGCCTCGGCCTGCTTCAGGCTGCGCAGTTCCTGCGGCATGGCTGCGACCCAGTCCTGCAGCCGCGCATAGGGTGCCCGCACCGCCGTGCCCTGGTACATCTCGTTGAACTGCGCCACCCGTCACCCCCGGCCCGCCTGTGCCCAATAGAACAGCGGTCCCGGCCCGCGAAAAGCCCCCCGGACGGAAAATCCGCCCGCCGTCTGACCAACTGCCCTTTTTTCAGGCATTCGGCGATCCCGCACTTGCTCCTTGCGCAAATACCCTGGTGAGCGCGAGGGGCAGCTCCCCTTGCCCCCGAGGAGAAGGCGCAACCCGACAACAAGAGGACAAACGGCTTGCCCGCCGGCGCTCCTGTCGCAAGCCGCCTAAAGCCAGCGCATCTGGGCCAGCAGGGGCAGGTGGTCCGAAACCTGCACCCCCTGCCGCCAGGGAACGGCCAGGGGTTCCAGTTCCAGGTCGTGCGAATGGGCGATGCGGTCCAAGGCCAGCGTCGGCCGTCGCGAGGGATAAGTCGGCGCGGGATCCATCAGCCGGAAGGCGCGCGTCAGGCGGCCAAGGCCGACCCGCCGAGAATATTCGTTGAAGTCGCCTAGGATCAGGGTCGGCCGCGCCGGGTGACGCAGAACCGCCTCGCGGATCGTGTCCAGCTGCTTGCGGCGCGATCCCCGCCACAGGCCCAGATGCACACCCACCAGCCGCAAGGCACCGGGTCCGTCCAGGTCGGCGATCACCGCACCGCGCGGTTCGATCCCGGGCAGGTCAAGCCGTTCAAGCCCGACAAGACGGAAGTCGGGCCGGACCAGCAGGGCATTTCCGTGCCAGCCGATGCTGGCCGAGTTGCGACCGACCGGCAGGGGCAGCAGACCTGTCCGCTCGGTGATCTCGTCGCGCGGCAGGGCCGAGGGGCGCGCGCCCAGTCGGAAGTCGGCCTCCTGCAGGGCCAGGATATCGGCGCGCAGCGCGGCGATTGCATCAAGCACCCGCTGCGCGTCCCGGCGCAGGTCTGTGCCCAGCCCGGCCCTGATGTTCCAGGTGGCAACGCGCAGCTGTGGCTTTGACTCCGGCTCCATGACCCCAATATAGGTCTGACGCCCTTCCAACCGGAACCCCGATGCCTGCGCCCTCCGTACTGCTTCTGACCGCGATACGCCTGTTCCTCGGTGCCGAGGCGCTGATCGGCGTGGTCACCGGAAACGGGCTGGCGATCTTTGTCGCGACCTCGGCCCTGGCGCTGACTTTCCTGCCGCAGCTTGTCGCCAGCCGGATGCGTCTGCGTCTGCCGAACAGCTTCCTGGCCGCCGCCGCCGCCTTCGTGCTGTCCACGATCTATCTTGGCGAGATGCACGATTTTTACAACCGGCTCTGGTGGTGGGATCTGGTGCTGCATGGAAGTTCGGCCATGGGCTTCGGCATTCTGGGCTTCCTGCTGATCTTCATGCTGTTCGAGGGCGACCGCTATGCGGCGCCGCCCTGGGCGATCGGGGTACTTTCGTTCTGCGTCGCAATGACCGTTGGCGCCCTGTGGGAGGTGTTCGAATACGGGATGGACCAGATCTTCGGCCTGAACATGCAGAAGTCGGGACTGGACGACACGATGAGCGACATCATGGTGAATGCGCTTGGCGCGGCGATTGCCGGCCTTGCGGGGGCGGCCTATCTGAAGGGACGGGCAAGCGGACTTGGCGCTGCCTTCGACCATTTCGTCAGCGAGAACCGGACCCGGTTCCGCAAGCTGATCGCGCGTGGCCGTCCGCAGGGCTGAGCCCCGGGGGAAGCGGCCGCCTCTCTTGCGGGGCAAACCGCGCGTGCTACCCTTCCGGCATGGCCGGTCCCGTCCTCAGCTTCACCGATCGCGGCATCTACTGCGCGGCGGGAGACTTCTACATCGACCCCTGGCGCCCGGTGGCCCGTGCCCTGATCACTCACGGCCACAGCGACCACGCCCGCTGGGGGATGGGTGCCTATCTGGCAACCCATCAGGCCCTGCCGGTGATGCGCAAGCGGCTGGGCCAGATCACCGCAGAGGGGATCGCATATGGCGAAACGCGGGTGATCGGCGGGGCCGAGGTCTCGTTTCATCCTGCGGGGCATGTGCCGGGATCGGCCCAGATCCGTGTGACCGTGGGCGGGCAGACCTGGGTCGTTTCGGGCGACTACAAGACCGAAGCCGACGGTCTGGCCGAAGGGTTCGAGCCCGTCCCCTGTCACGCCTTCGTCAGCGAATGCACCTTCGGCCTGCCCGTCTTCCGCTGGGAACCCCAGCCTGTGACCATGGATCGGATCGCCCGCTGGTGGGCCGCAAACGCCGCCGAAGGCAAGACCTCGATCCTTGGCGCCTACAGCTTCGGCAAGGCGCAGCGGCTGCTGGCCGCCCTGCCCGACCTGGGCCCGATCCTGACCCACGGCGCGGTCGAGGAAATGACGCAGGTGCTGCGTGATCAGGGCTACCCCCTGCCCCCCACGATCCGCGTCACACCCGAGGTGACCGGGAAAACCCACCCCGGCGCCATCGTGATCGCGCCGCCAGCGGCCCTGGGATCGGCCTGGTCGGCCCGGCTCGGCCCTTCGGAAGAAGCCTTCGTCTCGGGCTGGATGGCCGTGCGTGGCATCCGCCGGCGTCGTGCGCTTGGAACGGGCTTCGTGCTGTCGGACCATGCCGACTGGCCGGGCCTGAATGCGGCGATCCGGGCCACGGGGGCGGAACGTGTCTTTGTCACCCACGGATACACTGCGGTCTTCCGGCAGTGGCTTCAGACCCGGGGCTACGACGCCGGGATCGTCGAAACCCGGTTCGGAGACGAGGCGGAAGCAGAGGTGGACACCGCGGTGGTCGGATGAAACGCTTTGCCGCCCTCTTCGCCGCGCTCGACGCTACCACGAAGGCCGGTGCCAAGATCGCGGCGCTGACCGACTATTTCCGGCATGCCCCCGAGGCCGACAGGGTCTGGACCGTGGCACTTCTGACCGGGCGGCGCCCGCGGCGCAGCGTGACTGCTACCGAGCTGCGGCTGTGGGCGGCCGAGGCGGCGGGCATCCCGGACTGGCTGTTCGAAGAAAGCTATGCCGTGGTGGGCGACCTGGCCGAAACCATCGCCCTCTTGCTGCCCCCGCCTGATGCCGCCGCCGATCTGAAGCTTGATGAGACGATCCGTGGCCTGGTCCGGCTGTCCGGCCAGCCACCCGAGGCGCGCAAAGCCGCCGTGCTGGCGGTCTGGGCCGGACTGGGCGCAACCGAACGCCTCCTTTACAACAAACTTCTGACTGGCGGCTTCCGCATGGGTGTGGCGCAGGGGCTGATGACCCGGGCGCTGGCACAGGCAACCGGGGTGGAGGAATCCACCCTGGCCCACCGCCTGATGGGTGACTGGGATCCTGCGACCACAAGTTTTGCCACCTTGATCAGTGGGGAAGCCGGTAGCGATGCCAGGCCCTATCCATTCGCGCTGGCCAGCCAGCTTGAGGGCGGACCCGAAACGCTCGGCCCGCCCGGCGGCTGGCTGGCAGAATGGAAATGGGACGGCATCCGGGGCCAGCTGATCGCCCGGCCCTGCGCCTTTGCGCTGTGGTCGCGCGGCGAAGAGCTGATCACCGACCGCTTCCCCGACCTTGCACCGCTCGCCGATTTCCTGCCCGCCGGCACGGTGATCGATGGCGAGGTGCTCGCCTGGGATGCGGACCGGGGCCGGCCGCTGCCCTTTGCCGCGCTGCAACGGCGGATCGGGCGAAAGACGGTGCCGAAGGCGCTTCTGGCCGAGGCCCCGGCGCGGCTTCTGGCCTATGACCTGCTGGAGGACCGGGGCGAGGACATCCGCGACCGGCCCTTCACTGACCGCCGCGCCCGGCTGGAGGCGATCCTGACCGCGCTCCCCCCGGGCCTGCCGCTGGCACCCTCGCCGCTGGTCGCCTTCGCCGACTGGGGGGCGTTGGCCGCGACCCGGGCCACGGCCCGCGGCGAAGGCGCGGAGGGCGTGATGCTGAAGCGCGCGACCAGCGCCTACTTCGCCGGACGCAGGCGGGGCGACTGGTGGAAGTGGAAGCTCGATCCCTTCTCGGTCGATGCGGTTATGCTCTACGCCCAGGCCGGGCACGGGCGGCGCGCGAACCTGTTCACCGATTTCACCTTCGGCGTGCGAGACGGCAACACCATCGTGCCGTTCACCAAGGCCTATTCCGGCCTGACAGACGCCGAATTCGCGGAAATCACCCGCTGGGTGCAGCAGAACACGCTGGAACGCTTCGGACCCGTGCGCAAGGTGCCAGCCGAGCTGGTGTTCGAGATCGGCTTCGAGGGGATCCAGCAAAGCCAGCGACACAAGAGCGGGATCGCCCTTCGCTTTCCACGCATGCTACGCTGGCGCCGTGACAAGGGTGTGGAAGAGATCGACACGCTGGAGTCGTTGCGCGCTCTGCTACGGGCTGCGGGATAAGCCCGGCGCAGGTTCGTCGATGACCTCATCACGCCTTGCGCCGCTCTGCCCAGAAGACGAAGCGGCAGGCTGTGCTGTTCCCGGCAGAGCCCTCGGGGTTGCACATCCCGGCCCTAGGCCCCTAGATGAACCGCAATCGTCACCGGAGGTCTGCCATGTCCCTGCCCCTGCCCCTGCCCGTCTTCGATGCCAATACCAGCGGTGGGGGATTTGGCGATCTGCCGGAATGGGATCTGACCGATCTCTATTCATCCCCCGATGCGCCGGAATTCGCCGCCGACATGGCGGAACTGGAACGGGCTTGTGCAGCCTTTGCAGCGACTTATGAGGGCAAGCTCGGCCGGCTGGATGCGGCCGGGCTTCTGGCCTGCGTGCGCGAATACGAACGCATCGACGTGATCGCCGGGCGGCTGATGTCCTATGCCGGACTGCGCTATTATCAGAACACCATCGACCCCGAACGCGCCCAGTTCATGGGCAATGCGCAGGACCGGGTGACCAATGCCACCACGCCGTTGGTCTTCTTCAGCCTCGAGTTCAACCGACTGGACGACGACCACCTGGCCCGCCTTCTGGCGCAAAACGCGGACCTTGCCCGCTACAAGCCGGTCTTCGACCGGATGCGCGCGATGCGGCCGCACCAGCTGTCGGACGAGCTGGAACGCTTCCTGCACGACGAAAGCGTGGTGGGCGCCAGCGCCTGGAACAAGCTGTTCGACGAAACCATGGCGGGGCTGATGTTCGCCGTCGAGGGCGAGCCCGAAGAGCTGAACCTGGAAGCCACCCTGAACCTGCTGACCGACCCGGCGCGTTCCCGGCGCGAGGCAGCGGCCCATGCGCTGGCCGAGGTGTTCCGGAGGAACATCAAACTCTTTACCCGCATCCACAACACGCTGGCCAAGGAAAAGGAAATCCACGACCGCTGGCGCAAGATGCCCACGCCGCAACATGCCCGCCACCTGTCGAACCATGTCGAGCCCGAGGTGGTCGAGGCCCTGCGCAACGCTGTAGTCGCGGCCTATCCGAAGTTGTCGCACCGCTACTACCGGCTGAAGGCGAAATGGCTGGGGCTTGAGAAGCTGCAGGTCTGGGACCGCAACGCGCCCCTGCCGATCGAGACCCCGAAGACGGTGGACTGGGCCACCGCGCGCAAGACCGTGACCGAGGCCTATGCAGCCTTCGATCCCCGCATGGCGGACTTGGCAAAGCCGTTCTTTGAAAAGGGCTGGATCGATGCAGGCGTAAAGCCCGGCAAGGCACCGGGGGCCTTCGCGCACCCGACCGTCACCACCGTCCATCCCTATGTGATGCTGAACTATCTGGGCAAGCCGCGCGACGTGATGACCCTGGCGCATGAACTGGGCCACGGCGTGCATCAGGTGCTGGCCGCCGGTCAGGGCGAGCTTCTGGCCTCGACCCCGCTTACTCTGGCCGAAACGGCATCGGTGTTCGGCGAGATGCTGACCTTCCGGCGGCTTCTGGATCAGGCCAGAACCCCGGCCGAGAAGAAGACGCTTCTGGCTGGCAAGGTCGAGGACATGATCAACACCGTCGTCCGGCAGATCGCCTTCTATGACTTCGAATGCAAACTTCATGCCGCGCGAGCGCAGGGCGAACTGACACCGGACGACATCAACGCCCTTTGGATGAGCGTTCAGGCCCAGTCGCTGGGCGACGCCTTCGAATTCATGGACGGATACGAGACGTTCTGGTCCTATATCCCCCACTTCGTCCATTCGCCGTTCTACGTCTATGCCTATGCCTTCGGCGACGGGCTGGTGAACGCGCTTTATGCCGCCTATGCCGGCGGCCTGCCGGATTTCCAGGAAAAATATTTTGCCATGCTGAAGGCAGGCGGGTCGAAGCACCACAAGGAATTGCTGGCGCCCTTCGGACTGGACGCCAGCGACCCGACCTTCTGGGACAAGGGCCTGTCGATGATCGCGGGGTTCATCGACGAACTCGAGGCGATGGAGGCCTAGACCCCCGGCAGATCGGCAAGATGGCCGGGCAGGTCATGGACCGGCGTCTTGACCAGATCCTTCGGCAGCTCGGACACGACCTTGCCGGCCAAGGCCTTGGGCATCAGGTCGCGCAAGACACCCAGCATCTTCGGGCCGGCGACCAGGACGATGCCGTCGTCATTGCCGTTGGCCCATTCGGCTTCAAGCGCGCTGATGGCATGACGGGCGAAGCGGCGGCGTTCTTCCTCCTCGTTCGCGCCGCGCTCCTTTGTGCCGAACGACACGCCGGTGGCATGGCTGCGATACGGTTCCGAGCCAAAGGGGTTCTCGACATCGGGAAATTCATCGGCGCGGCGATGGGCAAGTTCGGTGAAAGCCCCACGACTGCCCCGCAGAAGGCGGAAATCCTGATCCGCGGCCAGAAGATACAGGGTCTGTCGGGCTTTCATGCTTTCCTCCTGCTAGAAGACGGGGCGGTTCGCTGCCCCTGACCATTGTTACCTTGCCCGGCCGACAGGGCAACCGCGCTGATGCAGATCAAACCATTCCGGCCCGAAGACCTGTCACCGGACAAGCCCGTTCAGATAGTCCAGATGCCCGGCCAGCAGCGCCGCCCCTTCTTCGATGTCCCTGGCCCCGGCATCTGCGTCAACCGCATTTGCGACTTCGGGATCATCGGCAACGATCGTGCCGCCCAGAATGATCCAGACCTGCGGGCAGCGCATCCTCAGCGCCACGATCAGCCGCGCGGCGGGCAGGATCCTGCTTTGCATCGACACCGAAAGTCCCACCATGCTGGGTTTGAGAGAGGCGATCTCTTCCACCAGTTCTTCGTGTTCCAGCCCCACGCGCAGGGCGATATCCCACCCCTTTCGTCGCAGGGTATCGGCGGCAATCGTCACCCCCAAGCCATGCACTTCGCCCGGAACCGTGGCAAACACGGCCTCGGCCCCGCGCAGGGCACGAAGGCTTTCGGAAATGAAGACAGCACGCAACTCGCGCAGGATCGAATAGACCCGCCCTGCTGCTATGATCACCTGGGCTGCCGTTGCCTCGTCTCTTTCCCAACGGTCGCCAAACTGGCGCACGGCCCCGGCGATATAAAGGTGATACAGTGTATCGGTCGGCATCCCCCCAAGCCGGGCCTGAAGCACCAGATCTGCTGCCGCCGTCTCGTCGCGGGACAACAGGGCGTCGCACAGCAGGTCGATCTCGGAACGAAGCGACAGGTTCGTCCGCCGCTCGATGTGCATGCCGGCGCGCGAGACCCGCAGAATCACCTCGCGCGCCAGAATGCGCAGCGCCGCCACCGGCAACTGTTGTCCGCGACGTTCCAGATAGTCCCTTGCGCGCAGGATCGGCGGAGCCAACGGACCGGGAAATACTGCGTGATCTTCGGACATTGGCAGACTTTCCGGCAGAAGAGACCATGGCGAACTAAGCGCGGCAACGGCCACCAGCAAAGGACGACTGGCGAAACACCGGGACGAGTCGCCCGAGACGAGGCAGCGCCAAACCTCGGTCCGACCATATCACAGCAGCGTGAAAGTCGAGCAGTTTTCGCAAAACCGGGTCGAAAAGGTTTACACCTTGCCTTCGGCCCGACGGCGGCCGGTTCAGATATCCACGGCCACGTCGTAGACCCGATCCATCATCGCCTGGGTGCCGCGCACGAATTCCAGCGGGCAGGGATAGGCGGCACCTTCGCGCACCGTCCGACAGAAGGCCTCGACCTGCAGCTTGTAGTGGTTTGCCGTCGGAAAGCGTTCGACGATCACCCGGTTCCCGTTCTGATGCAGCTCTATCTCGGCCAGATCGTTGACATTGGCGTTGAAGGGGCCGCCTTCCAACCTGATCATCCCCTTCGTTCCCTGGAAGGTTGCGACCTGACGGTTGTACATGCGCATCGACGTCATCGAGCCATAGGTGAAACGACCCCGCGGCCCCTCCATCACCGCCGCCACCTGGGCAAACACGTCCACCCCGTTCTCGCGCCGGACCCGGGCCGACAGGTCCACGGGTTCCGCCCCGGTCACGAACCGGGTGCAGCCGAAGGTATAGACACCGATGTCGCGCAGGCTGCCGCCACCGGTTTCGGGACGGTTGCGAATGTTGCCGGCCTCGGTCAGGTTGAAGCTGAAGGCCACATCGGCATGAACCAGTTCGCCGATCTCGCCGGCCTCGAACCATTCCTTTGCGCGCTGCCACTGTGGATGGTGGACGATCATGTAGGCCTCGGCCGCCAGAAGTCCGGTCCGGTCGCGCGCGGCGATGATCTGGTCAATCTCGCGCGCCTTCAGCGCGATTGGCTTTTCCGTAAGCACATGCTTGCCGGCGGCCAGGGTCTTCAACGTCCATTCCACATGCATGTGGTTCGGCAGCGGAATGTAGACCGCGTCGATGGACGGATCGGCCAGTAGCGCCTCGTAGCTGTCATGCACGGCAAGGGTCGGGCAGAACGCGCGGAAGCCTTCGGCCTTGGCCGGGTCCGATGTGGCAAGCGCGGCAAGCTCTGCGCCCTCGGCGGCATGAATCGCCGGCGCCATGTGTTCCCGCGCAAAGCGGGCCGCACCCAGAACACCCCATCTGACCGGTTGCATGACCTGACCCTCCGCTGACATGTCAGAGGCAATAGGTCAGATTCGGCGTCATGCTGCAAGCCGTCGAAAGCGCAGGAAGGTCATCAGGCCGAAGGGGCGGACCTGGCGCTGTTCCTCCAGCTTCAGTCCGGCGTGGCCAAGAACCCGGTCGATGGGAAAGTCGGAATGCCAGCCCAGAAGGTTCGCAAGCGGCGCTGCCAGCCGTTCGGCAAGGCGCCAGCCCTCGGCCCGGCCCGCGAAATGGTTCGCAATCAGGACCGAGCCGCCTGGCCGGCAAAGACGCACCATCTCGTCCAGCACGCGCTCGGGCTCGGGCACGACAGACATGATGTGCATCGCGGCGACATGGTCGAAAGACGCCTCCGGCAGGTCTATGGCTCGGGCGTCCATCTGGTAAAGCCCAGCAACATTGCGCAGGCCCAGCGTCCGCGCGCGCCGCTCGGCCGCGCGCAGCATTTCGGACGACAAGTCGATGCCTGTGACCTGCACCTTAGGGCTGTAATAGGACAGGGCGAGGCCGGTGCCGATGCCGACCTCGAGCACCGCGCCGCCTTGCGCATTCACATGCTGCGCGGCCAGCAGGCGCCCGCCTTGGGTGATTCGTCCGAAAGCCAGGTCATAGACCGGTGCCCAGCGACGGTAGGTCCTCTGGATGGCCTCTACCTGCATGCGTCTGTTCCCCTTGGACGTTCAACCCAAGAATGCGCAGCCCGGCAGGTTATGCAAGAGGAAACGGCCCCTCGTCAGGCAGTGGGCGCCTTCGGCACGCGCAATCCTCGCAGGAAAAGATAAAGGATCCCCGAAAGATATACCAATGTCATTGCCGTCAGTGTGACCCAGGGATAGGTCAGCACCGCCGCGACCAGCACCACGGCCCCGACCAGGGCATAGCGGGCATAATCCGCAGCGATCGTGATGCGCTTCAGCGAGGGTGTGCGCACACGGCTGATCATCAGGGCACCGACGGTCATCATCCAGATCGCCGTCATCGCCGGCGGCAACTGAAGCGCGCCTTCGGTCGCGCGGGTCAGGTAAATCGGCAGAAGCACCAGCATGGCCCCGGCGGGCGAGGGCACACCGATGAAGCTGGTTTTCTCGGCGGCCTCGCCTGCCGCACGGCTGCCGACGTTGAAGCGGGCAAGCCGCAGCATGCAGCAGACGGCATAGACCAGGACCGCGATCCAGCCGAAGCTGCTTTCCGGGCGCAGTCCCCACAAATACAGGACCAGCGCCGGGGCGACCCCGAAATTCACCAGATCACACAACGAATCCAGCTCGGCCCCGATTGCGCTTTCCGATTTCAGCATTCGCGCAAGCCGGCCATCCAGACCATCCAGCGCCGCAGCCACCCCGATCAGCAGCACCGCCATCGACACATTGCCGCCGATCGCATAACGGATCGCCGTCAGCCCGGCGCACAACGCGAGGATCGAGACGAAATTCGGCAGCAGCTTCAGCAGAAGCATGTTGCGCGGCGCTTCGCGGGGCTGGCTGGCCATGGCCTATTCGATCCGAGCGGCGCGGGCGGGGACATCCTGCCCGATGAAGGCGATCACCGTTTCGCCTGCTACCATGGTCTGGCCCAGCGCCACCTGCGGGGTCACCCCTTCGGGCAGATAAACATCCAGCCGGCTGCCGAAGCGGATCAGACCGAAACGCTCTCCCGTGCGCAGCATCTCGCCCGGCTGGACCCAGCAGAGGATGCGCCGCGCAACAAGGCCGGCGATCTGCACCACCGCAATCCTGCGGCCATCGGCCATCTCGATCGCCAGCGCGTTGCGTTCATTTTCCTCCGAGGCCTTGTCAAGCGAGGCGTTGAAGAATTTGCCCGGCCGGTAGGCGACGGCCGTGACCTTGCCGGCGATGGGCGCGCGGTTCACATGGCAGTTGAATACCGACATGAATACCGAAATGCGCACAAGCGGTTCCGGCCCCATGCCCAGCTCCGCCGGCGGCACGGCGCGTTCGATCAGGCTGACCACCCCATCGGCAGGGCTGACCAGCAGACCGGCGTTCTCTGGAACCGCGCGGCGTGGGTCGCGGAAGAAGTAATAGCACCAGACGGTCAATCCGACCCCCAGCCAGCCCAGGGGTTCCCAGATTAGGAACAGCACCAAGGTCGCTGCCGCGAATGCGGGGACGAATTTCCACCCCTCGGGGTGCATCGGCTTGAGGAAGGTATCGGTCATCTTCATGCCGCGCGGTCTAGCGTCCTGCGGCGCGCAGGGCAAACGAAAAGGCCGTGACCCGCGGCCACGGCCCTTTCCGTTCGGCACGGGCTTACGCCGGGACGGCCATGCCCTTGCCCTTGGCCAGTTCGCGCATCTTCGCCTGAAGCTTCTCGAAGGCGCGCACCTCGATCTGGCGGATGCGTTCGCGGCTGACGCCGTAGCTTTCCGACAGTTCCTCCAACGTCACAGGCTCTTCCGACAGACGACGGCGCGTCAGCACATCCTTTTCGCGGTCGTTCAACACGCTCATCGCCTGCGCAAGCAGTTCGCGGCGGGCGTCGAGTTCATCCTTTTCGGCGTAGGCCTCGGCCTGGTCGCTGTCCTCGTCCTCCAGCCAGTCCTGCCACTGGGTCGAGCTGTCGCCGTCCGAGCCGACCGTTGCGTTCAGGCTGGCGTCCGAGCCCGAGAGCCGGCGGTTCATGTCGATGACCTCTTCCTCGGAAACCGACAGGTCATGCGCGATCTGCTTGACGTTCTCGGGACGCAGATCGCCTTCCTCCAGCGCGCCGACCTTGGCCTTGGCCTTGCGAAGGTTGAAGAACAGCTTCTTCTGGGCACTTGTCGTGCCAAGCTTCACCAGAGACCAGGACCGCAGAATGTATTCCTGGATCGAGGCGCGGATCCACCACATCGCATAGGTCGCAAGGCGGAACCCCTTTTCGGGATCGAACCGCTTGACCGCCTGCATCAGACCGACGTTCGCCTCGCTGATGACCTCGGCCTGCGGCAGGCCATAACCGCGATAGCCCATGGCGATCTTGGCAGCCAGACGCAGGTGGCTGGTCACCAGCTTGTGCGCGGCCTCCGGGTCCTGATGATCGACCCAGCGCTTGGCCAGCATGTATTCCTCTTCCGGCTCCAGCAGCGGGAACTTGCGGATTTCCTGCAGATAGCGGTTCAGCCCCTGTTCGGGACTGGGTGCAGGAAGGTTGGTGTAGGTGCTCATGTCGTGCCCCCTCTGTTCGCCCGGTGCGACTGCGCCCCCGGGCGGACGGTCGAACCTAAGTATTGCGGCATCCGATCGCAAGCAGTGTAGCCCGGATCGGCCGATTTTGAACCGAGATGTTCATTTGACACCCTTATGTGAAGCTTTGTGACATTCCTTTCACGGGAATGTCAGGCTTGTTGCAGGGCGCGGCATACGTCGCACTGACTGACGTGCCGCGTAAGCACTGAACGGGGGCCTGCAGGGTCTCCGGCACTGGTGGCCCCATGGCGGGCAGTACCATGGGGCGACAACAGGGCCTCTCGTGGCAGGCGGCAAGGAGGCAAACGTTCCGCCGGGGCTAGGCCCCGCGCAGGGCGGCGATCAGATCTGCCATGTCGGCAGGCAGGGGCGCGGCAAATTCCAGACGTTCCCCGGTCACCGGGTGGTCGAATCCCAGCGTCGCGGCATGCAAGGCCTGGCGGGGAAATGCGTTGGCGATCTCTGCCCCTGGCGCCGTGCCGGCCAGCCTGCGCCGCCCGCCATAGGTCTGATCGCCGATCAGCCCATGGCCCGCATAGGCCATGTGGACGCGGATCTGATGCGTCCTTCCCGTCTCCAGCCAGCATTCGACCAGCGCCGCCTGCATGCCGAAGGGCTCTGCCACCCGCAGGCGCGTCACGGCGTGGCGGCCTTCCTCCCATACAACGGCCTGGCGCTGCCGGTCGGTGCGGTGCCGGGCAAGATTCGTCGCAATGCGGATCACGCCACCTGTTTCCATCGTGACCCCGCGCAACCCGCGCAGCCGCGGGTCAGAGGCCATGGGAACCCCATGCACGACGGCCAGATAGCGGCGGGTGACGGTGTGTTCCTCGAACTGGCGGGCCAGGCCGTGATGCGCACGGTCGGACTTGGCGACGACCAGAAGGCCCGATGTATCCTTGTCGATCCGGTGCACGATGCCCGGCCGCCGCTCCCCCCCGACACCCGAAAGCGTGTCACCGCAATGATGCAGAAGCGCGTTCACCAGCGTGCCCGACGGGGTGCCCGGCGCGGGGTGGACGACCATGCCGACAGGCTTGTCGATGACGATCAGATCGGCATCCTCCCAGATGACAGCCAAGGGAATCGGCTCGGGCTGGATCTCGACCGGAAGGGCCGGATCAAGGCGGATGATGTAGACCTCGCCTGGTGCCACCTTGGCCTTCAGGTCGGTGACAGGCTGCCCGTCGCGGCTGACGGCGCCTTCCGCGATCATCCGGGCAAGGCGCGAACGGGAAAGCGCCGCTTCCTCTGGCACGGCGGCAGCAAGGGCCTTATCAAGACGGGCGGGGGCGCCGTCGCCGATGGTGACGGAAAGGCTGCCGGTGTCCTCGTCATCAAAAGGCTCGCCCATGTCTGATTCCACAGATGCCCCCGATCCGGCCCTGCCGCCCAGCCTGCGGCTATTGAAGTGGCTGGTCGTCGCGCTGACACTGACGATGATCGGCGGCGTCATAACCGTCGTGGCGCTGCTTGTCACCCGGATGCCGCAGGCGTTTTCGGCCGTTGGTCCGCACCTGCCGGAGGGTATCGTCCTGCCCGAGGGGGCCGAGGCGCAGGCGGTGACCTTCGGCGAGGGCTGGATTGCGGTGGTGACCGCGGATCAGCGCATCCTGATCTTCGGGCAGGACGGGCGGTTGAAGCAGGAAGTGGCGCTGAGCGACTGAGGAGCACCCGGAAGCGGGACGATTGCCATGCCGTCCAGCTGGCGCGGCAGGGATCCGGCGCTGCCCTTGCGCGATCAACATCCCGACAGGGTGCCGCAATGCTGCCTGCAAGCCGGGATGATTTCGCGGCAAGCAAGCCTTGGGTGGCGGAAACACGCCTTCGGGTGGCGGGGATGGGCATGACCCCAGGGGTTTGCGACGGCAGGGTTGGGCGACTGGATGGAGGACAGGATGATCGGCGATCTGGGTGCGACGGATGCGACAGAACTGGCGGGGCTGGTGGCAAGGGGCGAGGTAACGCCAGAAGAACTTCTCGATGCGGCGCTGGCCGCAGTCGAGGCGCGGAACCCCGCGATCAACGCGGTAGTGCTGATACAGGAAGATGTCGCGCGGAGATCCATTGCCGAAGGCTTGCCGCCGGGGCCGTTCCGGGGGGTTCCGTTCCTGATCAAGGATCTGGGCGTCGAGGCAAGGGACTTTCCGTCCCACAACGGCAGTCGCCTGCTGGCCAACACGCGCTATCCGGGGGATTCCAGCATCTTCACACGGATGAAGGCGACGGGGGTGGTGACCTTCGGCCGCACCACCAGCCCGGAAGGCGGGATCGGCGCCGCAACCGAGGCCGCCGTTTACGGCGGGCCGACGCGCAACCCCTGGAACCTTGACCGCACGCCCGGCGGATCATCTGGCGGAGCTGGGGCGGCGGTTGCTGCGGGAATCGTGGCCTTTGCGCACGGCTCGGACGGCGGGGGATCGGTGCGGATTCCCGCTTCATCCTGCGGGCTGTTCGGGTTCAAGCCCACGCGCGCCCGGCTGCCGGACGGGCCCTATGCGGGCGAAGGATGGGCGGGAATGGCGATCGACGGGTTTCTCACGCGCTCGGTCCGGGATACGGCGGTGATGCTGGACGCCTGCGAGGGCGCGGACCTGGGCGCACCCTACTGGGCTCCGCCGCTCGACCGCGGACATGCGGCGGCGATCAGCCGCCCGCCCCGGCGGCTGCGGATCGGAATCTGCGACACGACCTTTACGGGAGAGCCGATTCATCCCGAGGTGGCCGATGCCGTCCGCGCGACGGGACGTCTGCTGGAGGCGCTGGGGCATCATGTCGAACCCGCCCGTCCTCAGGCCGACGTGCCGGGCATGATGCGCGCCTGGACCGATATCGTCGCCGTAGGCACAGCACTGGGGATCCGCAGCGCCCTTAAGGGGCGTCCGCTGACCCCGGATCTCGTCGAAGGCGTCGGGCGCGGGGCCGTCGCCCATGCCGAGACGCTGCACCCGACCCGCTATCTGGAGGCAGTGGGCCAGATTCACGCCTTCGGACGCGAGATGGCGCGTTTCTTCGATCGGGGCCCCGACATTCTTCTGTCTGCCACCCTGGCCGAACCGCCGGCAAGGGTGGGCCGGTTCAACCACGCGACCGAGGATTACGTCGCCTATCGCACAGGGCCGGAAGGGATTTTTGCCTATTCCCCCTTCTGTGCCGTCTTCAACGCCAGCGGCCAGCCCGCCGCCAGCCTGCCCCTTGCATGGTCGTCGGATGGCCTGCCGATCGGCATTCATCTGGCCGCCGCATTCGGGCAGGATGAAACCCTCATCGCATTGTGCGCAGACGTTGAGCGCGCCACGCCTTGGGCGGAAAAACGTGCGCCGATGGCAGCATGAGGGGAAGGAATCGCTTGTCACCGGCGGCTTGCCCCGCCCAATATGATCAAAACATGACCTTGGGGAGGGTCCGGGATTGACCGAGGCAGTTACGATCTCTGCCCGCAATGTGGTGAAGGCTTTCGGCCAGGGTGCGAATGTCGTCCGTGCGCTGGACGATGTGTCGGTCGATATCCGGCGCGGAGAGTTCTTCACCCTGCTTGGCCCTTCGGGTTGCGGCAAGACCACGCTGTTGCGGCTTATTGCGGGGTTCGAGATGCCGACCGAAGGCACGATCCTGCTCGACGGGGCCGACATCACCACCCTGCCCCCGAACAAGCGACCGGTGAACACGGTATTCCAGAGCTATGCGCTGTTTCCGCACCTGACGGTGGCGCAGAACGTGGCCTTCGGACTTGAGATGCTGGGCCGACCGACGGCTGAGGTCAAGGCACGCACGTCCGAGATGCTGGCTCTGGTGAAGCTCGAGGCCATGGCGGGGCGCAAGACCAGTCAGCTGTCGGGCGGCCAGCAGCAACGGGTGGCGCTGGCGCGTGCTCTTGCGCCGCAGCCCAAGGTGCTGCTTCTGGACGAACCCCTGTCGGCCCTTGACCTGAAGCTGCGCAAGGAAATGCAGGTCGAACTGAAGCGCCTGCAACTTGAGACCGGCATCACCTTCATCTTCGTGACCCACGATCAGGAAGAAGCCTTGACCATGTCCGATCGCATCGCGGTGATGAGCGCCGGCAAGATCCAGCAGGTCGGGACGGCAAAGGACATCTACATCCATCCGAAGAACCGCTTCGTCGCCAGTTTCATCGGCGAGACGAATTTCCTGCACGGCCAGGCCGAGGCGGGGGCACTGCGGCTGGGCACGGGCGAGCGGATCGAGGTGCCCGGACTGTCTGCCGGCGGCACGGTGACAGTCAGCGTCCGCCCCGAACAGGTTCGGCTGGTGCTGCCCACCGACGGGCTGAAGGCGACGGTCGGCAACCTGGTCTATTTTGGCACCGACACGCATTGCCACCTGCATCTTGCCGACGGCACCGAAGTTGTCGCACGGTTGCAGAGCCCGGCCTCTGGTGATGCGGGGCTGACCCCGGGCCAGGTGGTCGGAATCCGCTTTGCCGAGGGCGCGGTGCAGCGGGTGGAGGACTGAGATGAGCCCCGCCGAAGAGAATGCGATCCGCCAATCCGCCCGCAACGGCTGGCTGCTTTCGGCACCGGCGCTGATCGTCCTGTTCCTGGCGGCCTCGGGCCCGCTGCTGATCGTGGTCTGGTATTCCTTCCTGACCGCGAACGATACGGGCGGGGTGATCCACAAGTTCTCGACCGACGGCTGGGTAGGGATCCTGTTCAGCTACGACATCTTCGAGGAAAAGTGGGTGCTGGCCGATGCGCACCTGACCATCTTCTGGCGCTCTGTCTGGCTGTCCCTGGCCACGACGGCGCTGACCTTCGCCATCGGCTTTCCCACGGCATGGTTCATCGCAACCCGGCCCGCGAAGGAACGTGCGCTGTGGCTGTTCCTGATCACGATCCCGTTCTGGACGAACCTGCTGATCCGGACCTTCGCGATCAACGAGGTTATCCGCAACGAGGGCATCCTGAACACGGCCCTGATCTGGGCCGGGCTCATCGAGACGCCCCTGCGCATCAACTATACCGAGACAGCGGTGCTGATCGGTATGACATATGTCTATCTGCCTCTGATGGTGCTGCCGCTCTACGCCACCATAGAACGGTTCGACATGCGACTGCTTGAGGCAGCCTACGACCTTTATGCCAGCCGCTGGCGCACCCTGCGGCGGGTGATCCTGCCCATCGTCAAGCCGGGGATCATCGCCGGCTCGATCCTTGTCTTCGTGCCATCGCTGGGCGCCTATGTCACGCCGCGCATCCTGGGGGGCGGCAAGAACATGATGATCGGCAACTTCATCGAACTTCAGTTCCTGCAAGGGCGGAATTGGCCGCTGGGTGCGGCGCTGTCGGTGACGCTGCTGGTGATCGTGATGGCGGCGCTGCTGGTATACGTTCGCGTCGCCAGCCGCGACCGGGGGACGGGCCATGGCTGAGAAGGGCTTTCAGATCAACCGTCTGCCCGGCTTTGCCACCATTGCCGTGGCAGCCTTCGTGCTGCTTTACCTGCCGATCGTCACGCTGGTGGTCTATTCCTTCAACGCCTCGAACTCGGTCGCGGTCTGGGGCGGCTTCTCGCTGCACTGGTATGCGGACGCATGGGCGAACCAGGCAGTCAAGGACGCTACGGTGCGATCGCTGGTGATCGGTGTCTCGGCAGCCTTCCTGTCCACGGTCCTTGCCACGCTGGCGGCACTGGGAACAACGCGGCGCAGGGCCTTCCGGGGCCAGACCTTCATCTATGTGATCATCAACCAGCCTCTCATGGTGCCCGAAGTGGTGACCGCGGTCGCGCTGATGATCTTCTTTGGTATCATCAAGGTGGCGACGGGCTATCAGGGCCTGGGCTACCTGATCGCGGCACATACCGCTTTCTGCATTCCCTTCGCCTATCTGCCCATCCGGGCGCGGTTGGAAAGCATGGACCTGACGCTGGAAACCGCAGCCGCCGACCTTTACGCAACGCCCTGGCAGACGTTCCGGCGCGTGACGCTGCCAAACCTTGCCCCGGGCATAACGGCAGGGGCGATGCTGGCCTTCGTGATCAGCCTTGATGACGTGGTGATCACCGAATTCGTCAAATCCGGCGGACAGGACACGCTGCCAACCTATATGCTGGGCCAGCTGCGCCGGGCCTTCACGCCCGAAGTCAATGCGATCTCGACCATGCTTCTGGCGGTGACGGTGGTTCTGCTGACTGCCTTCTTCCTGCTGACACGCAAGAAAGACTGACCAACTGGGAGACCAAGAATGAAACAGCTTCTATCCGCAACCGCGATGCTGCTGGCCTCGGCCACACTGGCCGCAGCCGAGGGGCAATTGCAGCTTTACAACTGGGGCAATTACACCAGCCCCGAGTTGCTGGCCAAGTTCGAGAAGGAGACGGGGATCAAGGTCACCGTCACTGACTATGACAGCAACGACGTGGCCCTTGCCAAGGTCGAGGCCGGCGGGTCGGGGTTCGACCTTGTGGTGCCCTCGGCAAATTATGTGCCGATCTGGATCGAGAAGGGCCTGATCCAGGAACTGGACCTGACAAGGCTGCCCAACCACAAGAACATTGCGCCCGAATGGCAGAACGTCGATTGGGATCCGGGCCGCAAGTTCACCATTCCATGGCAGTGGGGTTCCACCGGGATTGCGGTGAACACCAAGGTCTATTCGGGCGACATCAACACCTCGGCCGTCTTCTTGGACGTGCCGCCGGAACTGGTCGGCAAGATCAACGTCGTGCCAGAGATGAACGATATCGTTGCGCTGGCAACGATGTATGTGGGTGGCAAGCCCTGCAGCGAAGACCCCGAAATCATGAAGAAGGCCCGCGACGCGCTGCTGGCCGCCAAGCCCAACTGGATCAGCATGGATTACGGCGCGACCGAGCGTCTGTCGAACGGCGACTGGGCTGCATCGGTCAACTGGAACGGATCGACCATGCGGGTCAGGATCAATACCAATGGCGACGTGCAGTATGGCTACCCCCGTGAAGGCTATCCGCTGTTCATGGATTCGGTTGCGCTGCTGTCGGATGCCAAGAACGTGGATGAGGCCTACAAGTTCCTGGACTTCATCATGGTGCCGGAGAACGCTGCGCTGATCTCGAACTTCGCGCGCTACGCGAACGGGATCGCCGGCTCGGAAGAGTTCATGGACCCCGAGATGCGTGACGCCCCCGAGGTGATGATCCCGGAAGAACACAAGGCAGCGGGTGTCTTCCTGCCTACCTGCACGGGCAAGGCGCTGGAATATATCACGGCCATCTGGACTGAATTGCAGAAGTAGGCCGCCGCCTGCGCTGTGCCGGGGCCGCCTTGGCCCCGGCACGATCCTTTCGTGACGCGGCCCGCTGGCCGCAGATAGGGGCCTGCCCCGACCCGCAGCGAACAATTCGAGAAAGGCAGCCATGCTGGAATGGTCCGCCACCAGGCTTTCCGACGCGATCCACAAGCGGAAGGTCGCGCCGTCCGAGGTGATGGCAGTCTGGCTGGCGCAGGTTGAGGCGGCGAACAGAACCGTCAACGCCCTTGTATCGCTGCGCGATCCCGATGTGCTGATGGCAGAGGCCCGCGCACTGGATGACGCCATACCCGCGGGCTGGCTGCACGGCTTTCCCTTCGCGGTGAAGGATCTGGTCGCAACGGCTGGCATCCGGACGACATGGGGATCGCCGCTTTACCGCAACCATGTTCCGACACAGGACGATCTGGTTGCAGCCCGGCTGCGCGCTGCCGGGGCGGTGCTGGCAGCCAAGACGAACGTGCCGGAATGGGGACAGGGCTCGCATTCTTTCAACCCCGTGTTCGGCGTCACCCGGAACCCTTACGATCCGGCGCGCAGCGCGGGTGGATCTTCGGGCGGGGCAGCGGCGGCCCTGGCTTGCCGGATGGCCTGGGTGGCAGACGGGTCGGACATGATGGGGTCGCTCCGCAACCCCGCCGCCTTCTGCAACGTCTATGGCTTCCGTCCGACCTGGGGCCTTGTGCCGCAGGATGCCGAGGGCGACACCTATCTTGCCACGCTGGCCACCGACGGCCCCATGGCGCGGACGGTCGAGGATTTGGCGCACCTGCTTCTGGTACTTGCGGGCGAGAATCCCGAGGTTCCCTTTCCCCGCGCCGTGCCGGATGTCTTGTCGGGGCTCGACCGCGGGATGACGGGGTGCCGCATCGGCTGGCTGGCCGACTGGGGCGGCGCCTATGCGATGGAGCCGGGGATACTTGGCCTGTGCGAGGCCGCGCTTCGGCAGATGCAAGAGATGGGCGCGGTGGTCGAGCCACTGGCGCCACCCTTTCCGGCGGAAAGGCTCTGGTCCTCCTGGATCACCCTGCGCGCCATGCTGAACGCCGGGGGCAAGCGCGCCCTGGCCGAAGACCCGGCAAAGCGCGCCCTGACCAAACCCGAGACGATCTGGGAAATCGAGCAGGGCATGGGTCTGTCGGCACAGGCCGTGCATGAGGCCAGCGTGATCCGCAGCCGATGGCACGCCCAAGCGGCGCGGCTGTTCGACCGCTACGATGCGATTGTCCTGCCCTCGGCCCAGGTCTGGCCTTTCCCGGCCGAATGGCGCTGGCCGCAAGAGATCGCAGGGCGGCGGATGGACACCTATCACCGCTGGATGGAGGTCGTGGTGCCCGCCAGCCTGATCGGCCTGCCTGCCCTCTCGGTGCCGGTTGGATTCTCCGATAGCGGCCTGCCGATGGGCATGCAGATCATTGGCCGTTCCGGTGATGACGCCGGGGTGCTGGCGATCGGCCAGGCCTGGCATAGGGCTACCGAGTGGCCACAGAAGCGCCCGCCTCTGGCGGCAGGCGCGGATTCGCGCTAGGGCTTCCGAAAAGGGGGCGACATGCGCGTTCTTGTCATCGGATCCGGGTCCATCGGGCGGCGGCATCACAACAATCTTCAGGCGTTGGGGGCCAGCTCCAGGCTGCTCTCGTGGCGGGCCGAGGGGCTGGGGGGGGCGCTGGCAGCGATGACGGATGCCGAGGCGGTGGTTGTGGCGACTGCCACCGACATTCGCCTGCCGCTGATCGAGGCGGCCGCTGCGCGGGGGCTGCCGCTTTATGTCGAAAAACCGCTTGCCTTCCGGCCCGATGAGGTTGAGGCGATTGCCGAGGTCGCAGCTTCCGTCGCGGACCGCTCGATGCTGGGCTACATGCTGCGCTATCATCCGGCTGTGCGCGCGCTGGCCGAGGCCGACCTGTCCGACGTGTTCCAGTTCGCGTTGACCATAGGCCACGACGTCACGCAATGGCGACAGAACTGGCGCTTTTCCGAAAGCTACGCCGCAAGGGCCGAAGGCGGCGGTGTGCTGCTGGACCTGTGCCACGAGCTGGACCTTGCTGCCTGCCTGTTTGTGGGTCTCGAGATCACGCGGGTCGAAAGTCTGGGTCATCCCGCCTTCCCCGGGGTAGATTTCGCCAGCCGGATTTCCTTGCGTCGTCAAGGGCTTGTTGGTGACGTGTCGATGGATTACCTGACCCCGCTGCTGCACCGCCGCACGACGCTGCGCGGGACGGAAAGGATGCACGACTTCGACTTCGCCGCGCAGATCTATCAGGTGACCGAAGACACGGGCCTGCGGCAGATGGATCATCCGCTGGAACGCAACGCCATGTTCCTTGCCGCGATGCGGGATTTTCTCGCGCTGGCATCCGGGGGGGCGCCCTCGGATAATCCGCTGCTGCCGCGGCTTGATCTCTGCCTGCCATCGGCCCGCCTCGTCGCCGAAGCCTGGTCGCAGCGCACCTTCGTTGGCGAGATCACGAAGGAGATTCCATGATCCTTGGCCACATCGGCGCGCGGAAGGGCTCGAAAGGCGTGCCGCGCAAGAACTTCCGCATGATCCACGGCAAGCCGCTGATCGACTGGTCGCTGGACCAGTTGCTGCAACATCCGATGGTCGATGCCGTGGTGGTTTCGACCGATGACGAGGAAATCTACGAACACGCGGTTGCGAGGGGCTGCCTGAAGATCGGCCTGCGCCCGGCGCATCTGGCAACAGACACGGCGGGCAAATGGGGGGTCTGGCAGCACGCGCTGGCTGCGTCCGAGGCGCTGATCGGCCCGGTGGATGTGTTCCTGGATCTCGACTGCACGTCGCCACTGCGGCTGCCGGAGGACATAACGAATGCCTTGGTGCTTTACAAAAACGAACATCCAGACCTGGTTATGAGCTGCTGCGAGGCCCGAAAGAATCCATATTTCAACCTTGTCGAACCGGATGCCACCGGGGCACTGCATGTGTCGAAACCGCTGCCCGGAGGTGTGGTCGCACGGCAGCAGGCGCCGGTGGTCTATGAACATGCGGCATCGACCTATGTGGTCGATCCGGCCTATCTGAAACGGGCGAAAGGGCTGTGGGAAGGGCGCGTCATTCCCTATCTGATGCCGCCAGAACGCTGCGTCGATATCGATACGCCGCTTGATTTCCGAATTGTCGAATGCCTGATGCAGGAGGCCCGGAATGGCTGAGCAACTGAAGGGGCGCACCGTCTTCATCACCGGGTCGGGGGGGGTGCTTGGCTCTACCTATGTGAGGCGGATGCTGGCCGAGGGGGCGCGGGTCATCGCATCCGATCTTCCCGGCAAGCGCGCCGAGGCCCTGATCGAGGCACATGGGGCAAACCCTGACTTCCGCTTCTATCCGCTGGACGTGGCGAACGAGGATGAGGTGACCAGTATCTTCCAGCGCATCCTGAAGGATGGCTGGGAGCCGAACGTGGTGCTGAACAATGCAGCCATCACCGGGGAACTGTTGATGGGTGCAGGACAGCCCTTCCCCGACTTCGCCGATCTCAAGGTCAGCGACTGGGAAAAGACCCTGCGGACGAACCTGACGGGGCCTTTCATGATCGCCCGGCAGATGGACCGCGACATCGTGGGCAAATGGCCCTGTACGCTGATCAACGTGGCCAGCATGTATGCCCTGAATGGCGCGCATCACAGGATCTACGAAGGGATGCCGTTCAAGAACTTCTCGGCCTACGGGGTGACCAAGGCGGGGATTCACGGGCTGACGGTCTGGCTTGCCGGCTATTGGGCGCCGAGAGGGGCGACGGTGAACACCATCGCGCCGGGGGCCGTGTTCAACGGCCATTCCGAAGAATTCCAGCGCCGGGTGGGCGAACTGATCATGCTGGAACGGATGGCAAGGCCCGACGAGATCGCCGATGCAATGCTGTTCCTGGCCAGCGCCCAGGCCGGTTACATGACCGGACAGATGATCAACGTGGACGGCGGCTTCAGCGCCTGGTGAGCGCGCGGTCCAGGGCAGCCAGCGTACGCGCCGTCGCCCCGGCATGGGCGGCAAAGAAGCTTTCGATCGCCTCGGGCGGCGGGCCTGGCCAGCCGGTCAGGGCCTCGCTCAGGGCCTCGGGCGTTTCCACCCGCAGGCAGACACCGGCCGCGATGGCCTCGACAGCCGGGTATTCGATGGTGTGGATCTCGGGGCCAACGATCACGGGGCGCTTCAGGGCCAGCGGCTCGATGATGTTGTGCGCCCCGTAAGGGGTGAAGCCACCTCCGGTCACCACGCGGTCGGCAAGGGCGATGTAGAAATACATCTCGCCAAGGGAATCGCCCAGAAGAAGATCGGGGCCGCTGCCCGACAAGGCCCCCCCTTCCCACAAGGGGAAGGCGGGCGTCTTCGGGGCAAGTGTGGCGTCAAGGCTTTCGGACCGTCGGATTGCCGCAAGACCGCGCCTTGCGACCAGCCGGGCCACATCGTCAAACCGTTCGGGCTTCCGCGGCACATAGACCACGAAGGGCCGCGAGGGATGACCAAGGGCGGCGATGATCGCATCAAGATAAAGCTCATCTTCGCCCTCGACCGCAGAGGCGAAGGTGACGACCGGGCGCCCTTCGGCCAGCAAGGGGCGAACCCTTTCGGCCGCGCCCAGCAGATGCGCCGGGACGGGTTGGTCAAAGCGCAGCTCTCCGGTCACGGCGATGTTCGGAACACCGACCGAGGCGAAGCGCCGCGCCTGAAGGTCGGATTTCACGAAGGCCCCGGCATAGTTCTGCATCAGCTTGTGACGCAAGGTGAACCTCGCATCCCTGATCATTGATTTCGTGGGATATTGTGCGTTGCACATGAAAAGCGGGACAGCCGATTTTCGCGCGGCAAAGATCATGCGCGGCCAGATTTCGATTTCCATGACCAGCCCGGCCCGCGGCCGGAAGGCGCGGAAGAAGCCGGCATAGGCCCAGGAGGTTTCGAAGGGAACCCACACCGCGGCCATCCGCCCGGCGGCAATCTCGGCGGGGAAGGCGCGTTCTGCCTCACGCCGGCCGGCGGGGGTGAAATGCGTGGTTACGACCGTCTCGCCCCGATCCAGCAGGGCGCGGATCAGCGGAACGGCCGAGCGCATCTCGCCCAGTGACACGGCGTGGACCCAGACCGAACCGGGCAGGCGCTGGCGGTAGCGGCCGAAGCGTTCGGCAAGGTGGCGACCATAAAGTGCATCCTTTCGCCCGCGCCAGACAAGATAAAGCAGCACAACCGGCAGGCCCAGATGCCACAGAAGCGACCAGAGGCGCAGGAACACCCACAGCGTCATGCCAGGCCCGCCAGATCGAGAAGCTCTTCGGCCAGAGGCGCCAGGGCCCCCTGTGCCGCCTGCGACAGCGCCAGTGCGCGACTGGCCATCTCCGAATGGTCGGTTTTGAGGGCGGTGACAAGCGTTTCGGGCTGAACGGGCAACGCGGCCCCTGCGTGATGCAGGGTGGCAAAGTCGGCAGCGAAGTTGCCGACCCGCGGTCCGTGCAGGATGGCCGAGCCAAGCGCGGCAGGCTCCCACGGGTTATGGCCCTCGGTCGGGCCGAAGGTTCCGCCGATCAGGGTAACAGGACAGACACGATACCACAGGCCCATTTCGCCGAGAGTATCCACGACCCAGATGTCACCGGTCGGCCCCGCACCTGAACTGCGCAGAGTGGCTGCAAGACCGTGTTCGGCAGCGCGGGCGGCGATTTCCGCCCCCCGACGGGGGTCTCGGGGCGCAATCAGGACCGGCGGCATCGCTTCGGCGTCGCGCAGCGCGGACAGGACAACGAATTCGTCCTCGGGGTGGGACGAGGCAATCAGAACCGGCCGACGCCCCGCCAGCAGGTTCCGCGCCTCTGCCAGCGCCCTAGGATCGGCTGCAAGTGGCGGAGCGGCCGCTTTGAATGACCCGGTCACGCGGACATCACGCGCGCCCAGCGCGGCAAGATGGCGCGCTGTCGCTTCATCCTGTGCGGCGACAAGGCGGAACCGACCGAAAAGATCGGCGTACAGCCCCTGCCAGCGCGCGCGCCGGCCAAAGGCCGCGGCGTTCATTCGGGCGTTCACCAGGGCCAGCGGAATCTGCCGGGCAGCGGCGGCGACAACCGCACCTGGCCAGAGGTCCTGTTCGGCCCAGACCGACAGAGAGGGACGCCAGTGATCGAGGAATCGGTTCAGATAGGCCGGGGCATCCAGCGGCAGGAACTGGTGGCAGGTACGCGGCGGCAGATTGGCCGCAAACACCTCGGCCGACCCCCGGGTTGTGGAAGTGACCAGGAAGTGCGCATCCGACGCTGCGGCCAGGGCGGCGATCAGGCCTCGCAGCGCAAGGGTTTCGCCAAGCCCGACAGCATGAAGCCAGACCAGCGGCCCGTCCGGTCGGGCCCTGGTCGGCTGGCCAAGCTTTTCCTGCCACCTGTCCGGCAGTTCCTTTCCCCGGGCAAGGCGGCGCCGCAGCAGCATCGGTGCGACCAGCGGTATCCCGCGGGACGCCGCAAGATAGGCTGCCAGTGCGGGGCTTCGGACAGCCGGGGGCCTAGTCACGGAAGGCCTTCTGCAGGCTCAGCGTCCAGAACTCGGGTCGGGCCAGCGTCTTGACGAAGCGTTCGGCGGCAGTGCCCTGGCCGAAACCTGCATGCGGCTTGGCCTGCCGGCCCCAGTGGGTGCGCAGGAACTCGAGTATGGTGGCGCGGTCGTCGGCCTCGCAGGCGGTGACCGAGGGGGCTTCCGACCGGTTGGACTGGCGGGTGCCGATATCCAGCGAAGGCAGGCCGAGGAAGGGCGCCTCGCGGACCCCGGCGGAAGAGTTGCCGACCATGCAGGCGGCATTCTTCATCAACTCCGAGAAATGAGCGAAGCGCATCGAGGGCAGCAGACGGAAACGGTCCTTCGGAAGCCTTTCGAGAACGTCGAAGATCGCGGCACTGCCGGGGTCGTTGTTCGGGGCAATCACTACGAAGTGGCGGCCGCTTTCGATCAGCGCGTCAAAAAGCTGCTGTGCCTGATGTCCGATGGTGTCCTGTTCGCTGGTCACGGGATGGAAGGTGACGATGCCGTATTCGTCGAACGGGATGGCATAATGAGCGCGCACCTCGTCCAGCGTGACGCCCGAGGGGCGGGCGTGAAAGTCAAGCTCGGGTGACCCGATGACATGGATCGTCTCGTCCGGTTCCCCCAGCGCGCGGACGCGGCGGGCGGCGGTGTCAGAGGAGACGAAATGGTAGGTGCAGAGCTTGGTGTTGCAGTGGCGGAAGACCTCGTCAATGGTGCCCGAGACCTCGCCCCCCTCGACATGGGCCGAGCGGATGTAATTCGTGGCCGCCACCAGCGCACCGGCCAGCGCCTCGACCCGGTCGCCATGCAGGATGATCAGATCCGGCCGCGCCCGGTGGACGAAGGCAGAAAAGCCGGTGACCGTGCGGGCAAGGATCAGATCCTGCGGGTCGCCTTCCCGCTGGTTGATGAACTCCTCGACCCCGACACCGGCCATGCGGCGCACCTCGTTCCGGGTCAGGCCATAACGGTCCATCATGTGCATGCCAGTGACGAAGAAGGTGACCCGGTGGCCTGCATCCCGCGCAGCGGCGGCCAGCGGCTCCAGTTTGCCGAAATCGGCGCGCGTGCCGGTGAGGAAGAGGAGGTGGCGGGTCATGGAAGCCTGATGGTGCAGAACCTTCCTTGTCGATTATCCCCAAACCCGAGAGGTCGCAACCAAGGTACATTGCCGTTTCGTGCCTCTAGCGCGACGACAGGTCTCGTCCACCATGTTCGCGCCAATAGTCCACCATCCAGCTGACCGGACCATGGCCAAGGTGCGGGAAACGGTCCCAGAATAATGACTTGGGCGCAATAAGATCCGCGGGTCGGGGCTTGCCATGAAAGGCCAGAACCTTCGCGGTTGCCGGAGGCTGTTTGGGCTCAAGGAAAAGATCCAGGCCTAACGGCTGTCGAAGAGTGCGCTTGAAGCTGATGACCCAATCATCAGGCCAGAAATCAATCTCGTCCAGCATGGCTTCGGTGTAGGCCTGCTCTGTCCGGTAGGCCGCCATGATCCGCGCCTTGTCCGCACGAAAAGTCTCCGCAATTCTTGCATGTGCGCCGATGTCATAGGCGACGAGCGCGCTACATAATTCCCGCTTGGCGGCCTTGCCCGGGCGGCCCCAATTCTTACCCCCATCGATCCCGATGTAGGGTCAGGACCCATTGATTTTGTGTCTGCGACGTG
>NZ_SJZH01000069.1:0-500 GCF_004959785.1 Tabrizicola sp. YIM 78059 | reverse complement strand
CCCACCGGGTGGACCGGCTTCGCCTCTGTGGCAACGGCCCTCGCGGGTTCGCTCGAACCCGTGGCGCTCACCCGCTCGATCCCCCTGGTTGCGGCGCATGCGCTGCGAACTCTGGCAATTGAGCTGATGGCGGATGATTGAGGGGGCGACATGAAGCAATCGCGCGCCATGTCGCTGGTCGAAGCGGTCACCAATGTGATCGTCGGTTACGGCATCGCTGTCGCCACGCAGATCCTGATCTTCCCGGTCTTCGGGCTGCACACGACGCTGGCGCAGAACCTGAAGATGGGCGCCATTTTCACCATCGTGTCGATAGCGCGTTCCTTCGCCCTGCGGCGGGTCTTCGAGGCCATCCGGATGCTGAGCGCCAGATGATCGACCGCCGCCCCGGCGGGGCGGCGGCCATCGACTTGTCGGGGTCCTGTGCGTCAGGCGGCGGGGAGCTTGTAGACCCGCCCCCGATCCTCGACCTTCTCCGAGGTCACCTCGAGCCCGAGCTT
>NZ_SJZH01000068.1:0-504 GCF_004959785.1 Tabrizicola sp. YIM 78059 | reverse complement strand
GCATCGACTGCGCGAGCTTCGCCTGCGCGTCGATGTTCGCGAGCCCCGAGCGCACCATCGCCACCCCGGCCGCCGCAGCCGCCGCGGCGACGGCCGCCAGCGCGATCCCGGCCCGGCGCGCGAAGCTCGCGAGGCGCGTGTTGGCCAGTTCCATCTCGGTGGACAGGCGGCCAAAGCCGCGCGCCCCGGCATCCCCGATGCCCTCCAGTTCGGCGCGCACCTGGCGGCCGCCCACGGCGGCAAGCCGGACGGAGACGCGTTTCTCAGGCATCGGATCGGGGCTCCGGGTAGAATGGGGTCAGTCGCGGTTCGCCGCGATTTGCTCGTTGACGCGGCGGACCATCACCGCCTCAAGGGCGGGCAGCAGCTCGGCGATGGCGGGCGGGGAGATGCCGAGGGCGTTCCCCAGCGCCAGCGCCGCGCCCATGTCCCAGCCGATGACCGCGCCGGAGATGACGCGCATCTGCCCGCCGAGGCGCTGCGCCAGGTCCCAGACCTGCGCGC
>NZ_SJZH01000067.1:0-510 GCF_004959785.1 Tabrizicola sp. YIM 78059 | reverse complement strand
CCCGCGACCAGGAATAGACCGCCGGGGCCTCGTAGCCGGTGTCGATGGCGAGCCGCGCGATGCGCAGATGCGCGCCGCGTTCGTGCGGCCAGGATCGGTCGAGCAGCGCGGTCAGCTCCGACCAGGCGTCATGCCGGTCAGGCCCACCCTCGATGACGACGTGATCGACGAGCCACGACTCAAGTCCACGACCCCAGGCCCAGACATCGACCTCGATCCGGTCCTTCTGGACATCGGCCCCGGCGGTCAGGAACAACCCGCCCGCTGGCACGGTGCCCGGCTTCCACGCCTCGCGCCGGTCGTAGAGTCGCTGCCAGTCCGGCGCTTCGCCGCTCTCGACCCATGTTTCCCCGAGGATCGTGTTCCGAAACGCCTTGATCGCCTCGTCCGACCCTTGGGCCGCTTCCCATGACCGCACGATACGTTCCCAACTCAGCCAGCCGATCGGCGAGTAGAGCGCCGAGAGGTGATATCCGACCGTGGTCGGATCGGCGGCCGTGGCGGTCGCCC
>NZ_SJZH01000066.1:0-518 GCF_004959785.1 Tabrizicola sp. YIM 78059 | reverse complement strand
CATGACCAAGCTTTCCGACACCCAGGCCATCATCCTCAGCGCCGCCGCACAGCGCGCGGACCGCATCGCCCTGCCGCTCCCCGACAGCTTGCGCGGCGGGGCCGCCACCAAGGTGGTCGGCGCGATGCTCGCCAAGGGCTTCCTGCAGGAGGTCGACGCGGACATGCGCAAGGGCGAACCCGTCTGGCGCGAGACCGGCGACGGCCACGGCGTGACGCTGGTCGCCACCGACGCAGGCCTCGCCGCCATCGGGATCGAGACCGAAGACGCGAACCCCGCGCCTGCGGGCGCGACGGACGCGCCTTCCGAGGAGCCCGCGCCGGACACCCCCACCGAACCGAAGGCTGCGCCCAAGGCGCGCACGCCGCGCGGGGGGACGAAGCAGGCCACCCTGATCGCCATGCTGTGCGCGCCGGAGGGCGCGACCATCGAGGAGATCATGGCCGCGACCGGCTGGCAGGCCCACACCGTTCGCGGCGCAATGGCCGGGGCGCTGAAGAAGAAGCTCGGGCTCGAGG
>NZ_SJZH01000065.1:0-540 GCF_004959785.1 Tabrizicola sp. YIM 78059 | reverse complement strand
TCAGCGCGGCCATGCCGGGGTCGGCCCCCTCGATGCGCCCGTCCGAGCGGATGGTCTCGATCCGGTCGAGGCCATTGGAATAGGTCACCTCGGCCGAGATGACGTTGCCGAGCGGCGTGCCGTTACGGGTGATCGCCCCGTTGAAATGGCCGAACCGCTGCAGGGCCAGCGAGGTGGGCGTGCCAGCGGCAGTTGTGGCCGCAACGGTTTCCCCCTGCGCCACCAGCCGGGCCGTGGCGGTCAGCAGGCCGGACCGCGCCATCTGCCACGACAGCTGATCGCAGACGCAGCCGGTGTACATCGCATAGCGCGGCACCTCGGGCATGGCCGTCTCGATGGCCATCGACGGCAACGTCCAGTTCCCCGACTGGAAGGTGTGGGTCTTGGGCGTGGTGCCAGATGTGACAGGCGTGCCGAACGCCGCCTTGAGCCACAGCCCGAGGTTCTCGACGTCGATCGGCACCACGACGTCGCCATCGGCAGTGACCGCGTCCTTGATCGGCGCCAGCGGGTCGCGCCCCTGGCCCAAGAGCTCCGAGG
>NZ_SJZH01000064.1:0-569 GCF_004959785.1 Tabrizicola sp. YIM 78059 | reverse complement strand
GATAGTGCCCCGGGTGATGGTGTAGGAGGCGGCGCGCGGAGCCTTCGGCGTAGCGCAGCGCGCGGCCGTGGGTGACGCTGGCGGTCATCGCCGATCTTCGGAGTAGGTTCGGGTTGCGAGACCTGTAACCTGAAACGGAGATGACGATGACCGACGACAGAATGGCGCTGATCGAGCTGGTTGAGAAGCAGGCCGATGGCGATCTCGTGCGCGAGATGCTGGCCTTTGCGGCCGAGCGGCTCATGGAAATGGAAGTTGAAACTGTGACCGGCGTGTCGAAGGGCGCGCGCTCGCCTATGCGTGAGGTTCAGCGCAACGGATACCGGGACCGTGACTGGGATACGAGGGCTGGACGGATCGCGCTGGAGATCCCCAGGCTCCGGAAAGGGAGCTATTTCCCCAGCTTCTTGGAGCCGCGCCGGACGGCGGAGAAGGCCCTGGTGGCGGTCATCCAGGAGGCTGACGTCCACGGCGTCTCGACAGGGTCGGTCGATGACTTGGTCAAGGCCATGGGCGCGGGCGGCATGTCCAAGAGCCAAGTCAGCCGCTTCTGCGCCGAGATCGACGAG
>NZ_SJZH01000063.1:0-618 GCF_004959785.1 Tabrizicola sp. YIM 78059 | reverse complement strand
TGCATTTGGGGATTCCCGTTTGTCGTGAGTTCTGCTTCAAGATCGAAGACGGAGGCGATCTTGAGCCGGCGGACCTTGACCTACGCGCAGTGGGCGCGGATCGAGGGGCATCTTCCTGGGTGCGACGGGCTGCCCGGGCGGAGTGGCGCGGACAATCGGCTGTTTGTGGATGCGGTGCTTTGGCTGGCGCGGACGGCGGCCCCTTGGCGCGATCTGCCGCCCGAGTTCGGCAAATGGACCGGTGCGCACGCCCGCTTCCGACGCTGGGCGATGGCAGGGGTTTGGGAACGCCTTTTCAATGAGTTGAGCGCGGACCCCGACTTCGAGTACGTCCTCATCGACAGCACGATCTGCAAAGCCCACGCGGATGCGACGGGCGGAAGGGGGGGCCTCAGGCTCACGGGATCGGGTGTTCGCGCGTTCGGTGGGCGATCCTTCCACTGGAAGGATCGCTTGCCCACCTCACCCTGACGACCAAGAGCCACGCCGCCGTCGATGCCCTCGGGCTGCCTGTGCGGCTGATCCCGACGGCTGGCCAGCACGGCGACAGCCCACAGGCCGCCGCCTTGGTCGACGGGCTCGATGGCGTGGGACAGGTCATCGCCGATGCGGCCTAGG
>NZ_SJZH01000062.1:0-641 GCF_004959785.1 Tabrizicola sp. YIM 78059 | reverse complement strand
CCGCGCCAGGTCCAGCCGCTTCGGCAGCTTGACCTGCGGCACCAGCAGGAAGATCGGCGCGGTGACCGTGCCGCGCCCGGTCTTGGAACGCGACACCACGGCTTGGCCCTTCGTGTTCAGCCGCCCCTCCGCGACCAGCAGGCTCGGGCCGGTGCGGCGATAGACGAAGCGCAGGCGCAGCCCGCGTCGCCGTTCCCATTCGCCGGGGGTGATCCGGCCGCCGCGCAGGGATTTGCCTGCGGCGGGGAGCGGGATCGCGAGCCAGAACCCGTTTTTCGAACGGATCAGCGGACCGCTATCGTGCGCGCCGACGATGACCGGGGCGTTGGACCAGACCAAGGTCGCCGCGTTCAGGCTCGGCTTCGTCTTGGGGAACTGTTCCGATCGGATGGTGCGGGCCAGCCGGGCCCCAAGGCTCGCGCCGGTGATCTGCAACCGCCACGCCGCCTTCAGCCCTGTCCCGGCCTCGCGGATCGCGGCCGACACGGCCCGCTCGCCCGCAGCAACCTCGGCTGCCATCATCGCGACGATGTCGGGATCGATGTCGAGGGTCACGCGCATCGCGGTCACGCCGGGCGCAGCTCGACGGTCCAGACCAGCCGCTCGCGGTCGCGGACGGGCTCGCCCTGGATGAGGAAGGC
>NZ_SJZH01000061.1:0-661 GCF_004959785.1 Tabrizicola sp. YIM 78059 | reverse complement strand
GCCGGTTCGCTCGAACCGGTGGCGCTCACCGGCTCGATGTCGACCAACAGGTGCAGCGGACCGTCCGAGCCGCGGTAGGGGATGTTCACATTCAGGGTCTTCTGGCGTCGCGACAGCGTGCTGAAGTCTGGCACTGCCCAGTCGAGGCCGATCAACCGCAGCAGGCTCTCGACGAAGCCGGTCGTCTGGCGCAACGCCATGCCGAAGAGGACCTTCATCGTGAGGCAGGTCTGGATGGCTGCGTCGCTGTAGTCGGCTTGCCGCCCGCGCTTGCCAGTCGGCGCGGCCTGCCACTTCATGGCGGGGTCGAACCAGATCGTCAGCGAGCCTCGGCGCTTGAGCGCTTGGTTATAGGCGGGCCAGTTCCTGGTCTTGTAGGTCGGGGGTGTCGGTCTGCTCATGCACTCCAGCTACCACGCTGGATTCACGAGATGAATCCCTCACGCGATTTGTGCAACAGAGCCGAGTGCGGCCAAACAGCCAGTCAAAAAGCGCCATGCAGAAACTGCTCCCCAAAATACCGCAACTGACCAATTGTTTCTGATGGGAGCACGGTTTTCATCGTATGATCATGATCTTCAGCGTCGGGTTCATTGCGCACATCGCTTCGCAGCCTCGAGGCTACTAGGGTCAGGACTCGTTGTCGCGTCATAGCCAGAAC
>NZ_SJZH01000060.1:0-678 GCF_004959785.1 Tabrizicola sp. YIM 78059 | reverse complement strand
GCCTGCTCGATGCCATGGTGCAGCTCTCGGTCCTCGATCGCACGCGCACCGCGCCCCCGGCCAGCCCGGCCGACGGCAACCGGCATCTTGTCGCTTCGGGCGCGACCGGCCTCTGGGCCGGGTGGGACCTGAACGTGGCTTTCTGGGTCGATGGGGCATGGATCCGGCTGGTGCCGCGCCCCGGCTGGTTGGTCTGGGTCGCGGCCGAGGGGCGGCTCCTCGTCTGGACCGGCGCGGCCTGGGAGGTGGTGGGCGAGCCCCGCGACGTGTCCGACGCGGTGTTCAGCCTGGTGAACGATGCGGACCCGACGAAGAAGGCCACCTTCTCGCTGGCGGGGATCACAACGGGCACCACGCGCAGCTTCACGTTGCCGAATACCTCGTCCGAACTGGCGATCCTTGCGGGCACCCAGACCTTCACCGGGAACAAGACGTTTTCGGGGACGCTGACGGCCTCGGGCACGGTGACGACATCCGGGGCCACTGCGACCATCGGCACGTCCACCGGCACCGCGACCTACGGGATGGGGACAGGGGCCACGGCGAGCGGCACGACCAAGACCGTGAACCTCGGCACGGGCGGCACTTCCGGATCGACGACGGTCCTGAACATCGGCTCGGCCACCGCCGGGGCGGGCGGGACGACCGTCATCAACACGCCCACCGTGACCTTCGCGA